>JAYUEU010000080.1:0-10059 GCA_043739065.1 Synechococcales cyanobacterium
GGTGCAGCAATGATTGATTGACTACTAAGATTTACATCACTAAAATCAACTTTATAGCTAGCAGTAGCCTGCATTCCTGAAGGTTTCCACCAGCTTGGATCGCTGACAGTATTTACTTGCTCCATTGGGACAATACACATTTGCCAACCGCCATCCGGTAAGACTCCATTAACAAAGGGTCGCTCCACAAAGCCTGAACCAGAACAAAATGTTTTGCTGCCCTGAAGTTGATAGCGATCGTTGGCTAACGGAATCACTTTAAGTCCATCATTAGCTTCCGCGTTCCAAACTCCAAAAATTTTGTGACGATCGCGTGCATCTTGTGCAAATTGTTCGATTTGTTCTTGTGTTGCAAACGTTTGAATCAACTGGAGCGCATTGACATGACCTTCAAAAATTCGGCCCACAGCTAAATTGCCCCAACCTATTCTTTTGAGTATTAGCAGAAGTTCATGGGTAAACCTTGCATCTACGCCTAAACCAAGCCCGCCTAAATTAGGCATAAGAGGAACAGCTAACAATCCTGCCTCAGCAATCTGCTTAAATTCCTGAATTGGAAAAGCTCCCTCGTGATCAATCACAGAAGCGTTGACTGCACAATACTCCGCGATCGTATCAACACATTCAAATGCTTTAGCTAAAGAACAATAGCCTGAAACATTCATTTTTTTGGACTGGGAAGTAATTCGGTAAGATATGTTAGATTTATTTATAGATTTTGCATTAAAACTATCTGCTACAAACGTCATAGTTAATTATCTCCAGCTCTCAATTGGATTGTGAACATCACTCTCTTTTGAACATAAATAATCCATATCCTTAAACTCCTCAAACTCATCTAATAGAGGCTGCGATCGTAGGAATTGCAAGCGGTTATTAAGATCAAAAAGTGCCAGTTTCAAATCGACCAACGGCCATTTTTTTTGCCATACTCCCAAGTTCTGTTGCTCTTTAATAGTTTCAAACAGCAATTCAAAAGTCTGAGGTCGTTTTAATTCTGTCCATAACCATTGTTCATCAATGCCTAAGCTATTTGCATAAACAGCAACATCTTTAATTACGGGCTGATATCCCTGAAGAATACTTTGCCATAGATGACGCAGTTGCTGCCGAGTTTGGAGTCGAGTCTCAATTGCAGCAGCGGATTCTACTAAAAATGCGTCCTCAGATCCGATCGATTCCCATTCATTAAGCTGTGCCGCGAAACCACCCTCTGTTCGGACAGTCTGTCGAGCCGAGGTCGTTACTTCTACTAGAGGACTATGGCGAAACTGAGCACCAACCCTGAGTAATGCTCGATAAAATGCCACATCTTCTGGAGTTCTGACATTTGGCATTCCCCCGGCTTGATAATACATTTGGGCCGTGACCGCTAAACTTGCGCCATAGTGTTGAGCATGACGAGGCCAGCAATCATTAGGATTAGGATCTAAATAGGATTCTAATTCAGCAATTAACTGATGATACCGATCGCCCAACAGATATCGCATTTTTACCCTAGAATCTAAGGCTTTACAACTTGTAGTATCTGCGATGATTCGTCCTCCTACTGCATCAGCACCCTGTGAGATTTCTAAAAGCGTTGCAGCAATCCAAGTGGGTGAAACGATCGAATCGCTGTCGGTAGAGGCAATAACTCCTCGCTTCCCAGTTAAGCCAGCTAAACCTAAGCTCTCTATACGATGGTACGCTTCATCCATTAATATTTGTCGTACATGGCCAATATAAGCCTGTGAAGAAGGAAGTAATTGCTCAATAATGTGAAGTCTTAAACTTGGGTGCTGATCTGAAAAACGCTGGGCGATCGCAACTGAATTATCTGTACAGTTGTTTGCCAGTAATATAATCTCATATCGACTTGAATCCAGCGGCTGTCCTTGAAAATCAGTTTGATTAGCTAAACTCAACAAACATTTTTCTAGTAATTGGGACTCATTTCGGACAGGAACAACTACGCATATTTCACATTCAGGTCGGGGTGGAACCTGTACTAGAGGGCGATAAAGTTTTAGTTTCGCGGGATCACTGCTGATTGCGACATTACTGTGAGATTGATTACATCCCTTGGGAAAGTCATTGAAGTTTGAGAGATGATCGTCCCGTAGAAAATTTATAGCTTTTATCGGGTGATGTGTTGGCGTATTCCAGGATTTCAATGAGGGATGATTTTGAGTGCTTTCTGTTAAAGTTGAGGAACTCGCGATCGGCCGCATCGCTGAATTAATACTGTTTAGTGCAGAAGATATCTTCACTTTCTGGTTCATAACGAATGTATCCTTTCCACTACATTTTATGTATGACTAAAAATATATGTATAAGTAAAATACGGGAACTTGCTATCAGCCCCATCTATCTTTAGTAGTGTTACACTGAAATAAGATAGTAGTAAGTTCTTAAAAGGACAGAAAGTAATCTTGAGCTAGAGGAGGATCTCATTGAAATGTATAGCTATCCTTTAAATTTCAGGTAGCTATAGAATTGATTTAAACTATTTAAGGTCTTTATAATTAATTTAGAGTTGCTGGAGTGTTAAACTACAGTATCCAGCAACTCAACGTCGGCCTATAATACCTAACGATTTTCAGTATTATTACGTAATTCAGTACTACTTCTTTCAGCTACGTCTCCATACATTTCACCAAATTCCTTAACTGCATCTACCGACTGCTCGCCAATTCTCTTCATTGCTTCGCCAGAACGACCTTTTATTTCTTCAGCCTGTTTATCCCACTCACCAGTTGTTTTGGGTCTTTCAGAGTTTTCTGTCTGGACTAGATCGTTTATTCGATTAATCGATTTTTTAGTAGACAAATCTGGGTTAGATAGAGATGGACTTCCATTAGTTGCTAAAAGCATCAGACCCACAATAAAGATCGGTAAGAATTGTTTTACCTGAAACTTGTTGATGAAATAACTAATCTTTGAAATTGTCCTAGAAATCAAACTGAGCATAGTAGCCTCGTTAAGATATAGATATGTTTTTTGACCTTCAAAGGCACATATCGAATTGAATCTTCGATAATTTGAATTACAGAAACAATATCTTAAAAATACTATAAACCTCTCTGTCAAAAGTAGATTTAAACTCTAGAGAACAGAATCATAATGATGATTTTTGGATAGAATCTATTCTCTGCATGAATCTCTCGGTCTTGTGTCTTTGTACCGTAATTAATTGTATATGTTGGGATAAGCGAATTACTCCGATCGTCATTCTGTTCCTAGTAAGGTATATGTTGGGATAAGCGAATTACTCCGATCGTCATTCTGTTCCTAGTAAGAATTTCGTTGAATACCTTTTTTAATCAGACTTTGATCAGATTTAATCAGACTTTGATCAGACGATCGCGCCTAATGCTTGCCATGTCATTTTTTGTGCTTTTGTTAACCCAGTGGTATTAGTAATAATACTTTTTTCGTAGGGAAGAGGACAACGCAGAGTTTTTAAGTGAGTTACATCCTTAAGATCCCAAACATTGATAGTTTCATCTTGGCTACTGCTTAAAAGAATGCCCTCATCAGTGTCATTATTCAAAACTTGAGTAAGTGACCATACCCAATGTTGGTGTTGTTTAAGAATGGCTGTACATTTGTCTGTAATGAGATTCCAAACTCGGATAGTTTTATCAGCACTGCTACTAAGCAGGGTCTTGCCATTAGCGCTAAATAGTAGTGAGATAATCTGACTTGTATGTCCTGAAAATATGTTTATACATTCGCCTGTTGCCACATCCCATAATCTGACCATGTGATCATCGCCACCAGTAGCAAACCAACGACTATCTGGACTAAAGGCAACAGCCCAAACTCGGTATTGGTGAGCTTTCAATGTGTAAACACATTCTCCCGTTTCAGGATTCCAAAGCTTTATTTTCTCTTCATAACCGCCACTGATTAACCATTTGCCATCAGGACTAAAGGAAACAGATAGAACCGTACTATTCTCGTTTTCGAGTATATGTAAGCAATCCCCTGACTCAATATCCCATAACCTTGCTGTGCAATCATCACCAGCACTAGCAAGTAGTTTGTTATTGGGGTGAAAGGCGATCGCCCATACCCAACTTTTATGACCTCGCAAAGTTTTTAGGTAATTGCCTGTGGGCGGATGCCAAAGTTTAATCGTATGATCGGGACTGGCACTGGCAAGAATCTTTTCATCGAGACTAAAGGTAACCGATAGTACTCGTCCAGTATGTCCACGCAAAGTCCGAAAGGGGTAATGAGTTAATTGATCAACCAGGGATTTAGAGTTGAAATGCCAAAGTTTCACAGTTTGGTCTTCATGTCCACTTGCCATAAGTTGATGCTTAGTACTAAAGGCGATCGCATAGATTGAGTTGCTATGTCCCTGCATTGTTTTAGTACATTGTCCCGTCCGCATATTCCAAAATCGAACGCTGTGATCTTCCCCACTGCTAGCAAGAATAGGAGCATAGGGGTGAAAGGCAACTGACCACACAAAATTGGTATGTTTCTGTAGAGTTTGAAGACACTTTTGCGATTCAACACACCAGATTTTTATAGTATGGTCATAGCTACTGCTAGCCAATGTTTTACCATCGGCACTCAAAGAAATAGAAGTAATTGGTTCTTGATGTCCCTTCAGGGTAGCTAAACATTTTTCTGTAGCAAGATTCCAGATTTTCAAGGTTTTATCAAAACTGCCACTCATTAGTTGTGTCTGATCAGGGCTAAGGGCGATCGACCTCACCAAATTTTGATGTCCTGCTAAGACTTGTACACATTCTCCAGTTTCAATATCCCAACGTCGAATTAGATGATCGCCACCAGCACTGAATAGAGTTTTACCATCGGAGAGAAATACTGTACTCCAGACATAAGCATTATGCCCATGCAGGATCTGTATACATTTTCCAGATTCTACATCCCACAACCGAATTGTATAATCGCTACTAGAGCTAGCTAGTATTTTTCCATCAGGACTGAAGGTAACTGAGCCAACAATCCCCTTATGTCCTTCCATCAGCTTAAGACATTTCCCTGTGTGAATATCCCACAACCGCACCTGATGATCTTGTCCACAACTAGCAAGTATTGATTGAGATGGACTATAGGCAACACTCCATACCCAACTGTTATGACCAAGACAAGTAACGAGTTGTTGTCCATCCTGCAAATTCCAAATCTGGATACTACCATTAGTATCGCTAGTTGCAAATTGCTTCCCATCATGGCTAAAAACAATGGAAGTAATGCCGCCAAAAGTAGAAGCAAAGGTACAGTTATCAAAATCCGCTTCTGTAAAATTTACTTGAGGTAGATTGACATCTTGCAGATAAGCTTGTTTGATGCTCAATCGCGAAAAATCGAAGCCTGTCACATCGGTTTGTAATTGACGGAAGAGATTAAGCAGATTCCCCGCACCATAATTTGAGTGCTTCGCGCAGTTGATTCGCAGATATGCCAATAGTTGACATAATTTACGTTCTAATTGTTGAGGAGCATTAAATTCTGTTCGTAGGCGATCGCACAGTGGTTTCAGAATTATACGAATCTGACTATCACGAATATAATCTTTTGACTGAGCTTTAATTAAAGCATGAGTAAGAAAGATTTTTGGCTGTTCTGCCAGAATTTCCTCAAAAATATTCTCAATCAACGCTTCTGTTACTGATTCCATTACCACAGGTTGCTGCGTGAAACCGATCGCACTGTTTTCAATTAAACTCCGCCACCGCAGAGATTCTATAGCTTCAATGAGTTTTGACTGAGGAAGTTCACTCACTAAATCCATTTGTAGGTCTAGGATATTGACAGGCTCGCGATTAATCGCTAACCAATTCATGATTGATCGCTCTAGCTTTGACAGACGATCGTATTGTTGCTGAATTAACTTGCCAATGCCGTTAAAAGCAAAATTATCCTGTTTTAAAAATCGCGTGATATCACCTGCAAACAATTCTTGAATCGATGTCGCTGCCATCTTCAGCGCTAGCGGATTGCCCCGATACTTAGCTCTTAACTGTTCCAAATTATCGCCGACCTGATGCAATCCCTTATCATCAAGAATATGCTGACCCGCATCTATATCTAATCCCGATAGAGGCATCGTGCGAACAAATAGGCGATCGCCTTCCATCACCGTAATTTCTTGAGGCTTTTCTCGACTAGTAATGATCAAGCAACTCTGATGACAAATTTCTCCCACTCGTTTGAGCATTTCGCCATACATTTCATAACCTTCACGATAGATTCCCGTTTCTTTCCCACTTTGGAAGATGGTTTCAAAATTATCGAGGATTATCAAACAACGCGATCGCTTTAATAGTTCAATTAATCGCGAAATTTTACCACCAGTGTTATCAGGAAGTTCAGTATCCTGTTGCTGGGAAAAAAACTTAATTAATGTCGTTAGATATTCATCAATGGGCATAGTATCTCGTAGCGATTGCCAAATCACAAAATCAAATTCATTCTGAATCTCTTCGGCAAGTTTGATCGCAAAAGAGGTTTTACCCATACCACCCATTCCGATAATCGTTATGATGCGGCAATACTCTTGAAGAATACATAATTTCAGTTTTGTGAGTTCTTGCGATCGTCCATAAAAAATCGAGACATCGATCGCTTCACCCCAGTTTATACGAGCATTAATAGTTTGTAATTTTGCGATTTGCTGAGCGTCTTCCTGTTGCTCGACAAATCGCTGTAATACGCCCTGTAAGTTATTTTTGGTGACTTTTTCGTTTAATACTTTAGATAGCGATCGCCATAGCTCTGAGCCAACATCTTTAATATAGCCAAGGTCATAGCCTTCTTGAATACCCATATCTGAGTACTTCTGTCCCTGCCAAGATTGCTCAAACACAATTTTTTGGACTGTTGTTAAGCGTCCTCGTTCTAATAATCGCGAGACTAATGCGATCGCCTCTTCACTTGACATTATTTATAGAGCCTCAAACTGGCCGATATTTCAACTGTATTGGTAGTATAAGCCCTATATGTTAAGAAAATTTATGCAGATACATCTAAATATCAGACTTTCATCAGACCTTTATCAGACCCTTGAGACCTGCATTAAAGACTAGAATTAATAGAAGAAAATTCATATTTTCCGCATCTCAACTTTATACTGTAAATCTAATTAATTTTCACTATGCTTAGAAATCCTACTCAATTTACTTTAAAAGCTATCGTCATTATCTGCTTTGGGCCTTGCGCTCTCAACTCCAGCCTATGCAGGAGAAACATACCAAGAACAACTATACAATTGTGATGATAGTTGTTCTTTATATACCAATGGGAAACTAGTGTTAGAAACAGGGCTAAATGATGATACGGGTTGGCAACCTGTCGATTTTCCAGTAGCAGCTATTAGAGAAAATCAAGTAACTTTAGTGGTGCCAACGAACAAGGACTCATCTGAGTTCAACTGAATGCTTTAACTGACGGAGATAGTTGTGTCTGACCAAGTAAATAGGAGTCTTAATCAATGAAAGTATTAGCGTTATTGATTGTGGTTTGCGGAATTGTAGCGACAATAGCACTTCTTAAAAGTGGACAAGTAAGTATAGCAGCAGCTTCTGGCGCGGCATCGTTTTCATTAGCGGCAGGTGTGCCAAAAATTCGATGATAGTTTGCGTAAGGTGCGTTACTAGTTAATGCACCTTGTTTCTGAGGTTAGTCATCAGCTAGGCTTGTAATATTCCACAGAGCAAAAATTAGTCTCAATGACTTTTCTCCGACCTTTTCTGACCTTCAAAATTTGTATAGACGGAAAGTGTAGACGTACACAGGGAATTACTTCATAGATTACGACGAGAATAAAACATGGAACTAACTGGAAAACTTAAAGAAGAGTATCTAGATCTTTGGAATTCGTGTGTAATTAAGTCCGGATTTGATGATGATCTAGACAGTAAAGTTAAAATAATTGAAGCCAACCAACTGCCCTACATCAAAGTTGCTGAACAGACAGGGGTTCCATGGTATGTAATAGCTATTATTCATGGCATGGAGGCAGGTTTTGATTTCAGCACTCACTTACACAATGGCGATTCTTTAAACGATCGTACTGTTCAGTTTCCGGCTGGCAGACCAAGACAAGGAAACCCTCCCTTCACATGGGAAAAATCTGCCATAGATGCCTTACACTTCGATGGAGCCACAGAGATTAAGTTATGGGATTTGCCAACAACATTCTGGTTTCTTGAAGGCTATAACGGCTGGGGATATCGCACTGGGGAAGGACAAGCAACTACTCCAATAAATCGCAGCCCTTACATTTACTCTGGAACAACTCATTATGAGCAGGGTAAATATCGGACAGATGGTATTTTCGATCCTACTCTTGTCAGCGCTAAAGTAGGCTGTATGGCACAGCTTTTCGGATTAGTTAGTAAAGGATTGGTTGATCTTGACTCTTCAATTTTACAACCAGCTAATACTGACCCAATGAAAGTAGGCTCATCTAGCGCCCCTATTGCATATCCATTGTCGATCGGTTTGAAACATCTAATTTTCGGGAAGATCTTCTTCCGATCGCTATTTTAATTTCAATATCCCAAAACATTTAGAGGTTAGGATGTCTAATGAAGATGTTGTAAGAAAGTTTTTTTCCTGCTATCAATCTCATGATTTTAAAGGAATGAACAGTTGCCTAGATGAACATGTCAAATTTTCTGATTTTGCCTTCGACATTCAAGGCAATCAAGTGAGAGCCATGTGGCATTGGTTCTGCATTCCCTTTCTCCTCAGAGAAGAACCAGTAGATGTTACTACATTTGAAATCCTTCATGCTGAAGGCGATGTCGTCGAAGCAAGTTATAGAGTTAGCTATCTTTATGGAGATAAACAAAAACCTGTTATTTATTTCATTAAGACAAGCTTTGTAATCCAAAATGATAAAATTGTTCAACAAACAGATGAATTTGGCAATATTTCGGAATATGAATTTGCTAAAATGGCGCTAGGACTTCCATTCCAATTCCTTGCTTTCACTCCATTGCTTCGGGATATCGTCCAGCCAAAGGCTATCAAGAAGCTAAATGAATTTATGCAAACTTACAATTATTAAAGTTCTCTGATAGATTGAGGCTTAATCAACTAGCTTTATTTAATTTATTTGATTGTGGATTATAAATCGGCGATCGCCTTTTATCTTGAATGAAGGATCTTTCTAGACCTAATACTGTTACAGACTTATCACTATTAAAGACTCTTCATACTTATGTCGATGGGTTTTAAACATCTAATTTTCGTAAAGATCTTCTTCCGATCGCCATTTTAACTTCAACATTCTAAAACATAGAGGTTAAGGTGTCTAACGAAGATATTGTAAAAGAGTTCTTTTCCTGCTACCAATCTCGTGATTTCGAGGGAATGTACAATTGCCTAGATGAGAATATCGAGTTTTCTGATTTTGCTTTTGATATCAAAGGTAATCCAGTGAGAGCTATGTGGCATTGGTTTTGCATTCCCTTTCTAGACAGAAATGAACCAGTGGATGTTACTCAATTTGAGATCCTTCACGTTGAAGGCGATGTCGTCGAAGCAAGTTATCACGTTAGCTATCTTTATGGAGATAAACAAAAACCTGTCACGTATTTTATTAAGGCAAGCTTTGTAGTCCAAAATGAGAAAATAATTAAACAAACAGATACATTAGTAATATTTCGGAATATGAATTTACTGAAATGGCTCTAGGATCACCTTCCCAATTCCTTATTTTATTCAATTGCTTCGGAAAACGCTGACCCAAAGGCTATCAAGAAGCTCAATGAATTTATGCAAACTTACAAGCATTAAAATTTTCTTACAAATTTAGATACACTTCACTAGCTTTACTTAATCAATTTTATTATGAGTTATAAAATCAAAGATGAACGAGGTGCCATTCAATCAATCTAGGATTCAATCTAAATTTTTCTCAAGAGCCTTAACCCAACGATGGGGTAATAGCGAGGCTTGCTGCACTAAGTTAGCTGGGGATGTGTACGACCAAGCCCAAGCAATCAGCAATGCTTGTAATGGCAACCGTCCCCAGCGCAAGAGAGATGAATCGGGGACCCTAGGAAGATCGATATGATTCACTGC
>JAYUEU010000081.1:0-14767 GCA_043739065.1 Synechococcales cyanobacterium
TCAACTCAGCTCGGCTCAGCAAGCCATACTTTCCCGTCGCCGGATCTGCAATCACCGCATTCTTTTGATCTAATCCCAACAACGCGATCGCATGGGGAAACTTACGATTGCCCTTGCTAATCTGCCACACCGACAACAACCCTGGTCGATTTACCCGCACCATTTGGTCCCAAGTTGGCTTCATCTCCAACCCCGTCAACCCAAAATTCTGCGCCGCCTGAATCACCTGAGGCATTGTTGTGCCCATGCGGCTTGTCCCAGCTGCCCGTGCCACCGACGTTTCTGTTGCCTGCGTAAGCCCCCATCGCTGCAATAATGTCGCCAACGCAGCCGGGGCACAACTACTTGAAGAGGTTTGTTTGAAAATTCGATTCAATTGTAAATTATTGGTTAATTCTCCATAAATCGGCGATAAAAAATATCCCTCTGCAGCACTAAAACAGAACAGCCCTAACACTCCCACGACCCCAATCATTCCCAACTGAACCCGCGCCGTTCTCCAGCTAATCATCACCGCACAGCCGATCGCCCCTAAAAACAAACTCCGAATCAAAATCCAACTGCCCTGCAATCCATACACCCGCCAATGCAACGGAAAACTATTCGACTGGGGTAAATAAATCGCTATCAACAAAAGCAGCAAATAAACCGCAACAACCCCCACCACCATCCATTCCCGTCCCCGAAATAAATCATTCGCTGTCGCCCCTTTGCGCAGAAGCCATCGCCCAATTTTTAATCCCAAATAAAAACAAAGACTACCTAACATAATTGAAAGAGCATATTCGATCGCCATGATTCACCCGGATTCATTGCCTCTATATGCTTCATAATGCCTCAATAGGCTAGTCTTTGAGACACCATTCTAAACTTGCGTATGAACTTGCGAAGTTTCAGATATTGGTCTAGAAATCTGCATTATTACATTATTTTACCCAGACTTTCCCATGACTTCATGAAGTTGCGGGAAAACCTGGGTAGTTTAATTCTTTAGATGAATTGAGATTCTGTTGATATCAAAAAGCCTACTAGGAGTAACTCTTAGGCTCTTCTTCAACCCATATTTTAAGCAAAATAAGCGTCTAGCTCCTCTGAACTACCAATTAGCTTGCCATCAATAAAGACTTGCGGAACCGTCAATGCACCTGTGGCCGCCTTCAATGCTAGTAAGCTAACATCTTCGCCAACGAAAGTTTCTTCATAGGTTAGGCCATGATCGCGCAATGTTGCCTTTGCTTTTGCACAAAATGGACAGCCTTTTTTCGTAAACAGAAATACGCTGTTTGGTTTCTTAGCCTCTGGATTAATGTAGGTGAGCATTGTCTCCGCATCCGAAACCTTAAACGGGTCTCCCGGTTCTTCCGGCTCAATAAACATCTTATCGATAACGCCATCCTTGACAATCATCGAATAACGCCACGATCGTTTTCCAAAGCCTAAATCAGCTTTATCAACCAACAAGCCCATTCCATCCGTAAACTCACCATTTCCATCCGGAATAAACCGAACATTCTCTGCTTTTTGATCCTTGGACCATTCCTCCATCACAAAGCCATCATTCACCGACAAACAAACAATCTCGTCTACCCCATTTTCCTTAAGTGCGTAAGCTAATTGGTTGTAACCGGGCACATGGGTCGAAGAACAAGTCGGTGTGAATGCCCCCGGTAATGAAAAGACAGCCACGGTACGTCCGGCAAACAACTCATCACTCTTAATATCAACCCACTCGCCATCCTCTCTCGCCCGAAATGTAACACTCGGGACTTTCTGACCTTCGCGATTTTGAAATACCATAAAACTTCCTAGAATTTAATTCAGTAACAAGAACTTCGTTTCTTGAATTTAAAGCGTAGTCGAAATGACTTCGACTTGTCAAGTATTTTTAGCCGCGTCACACTGCGGTAGGATTGGGGCGGATCTTGGTGAAACTTGGAGAAGTAAAATGGCAACTCGCGTCATTATTGTGCGTCACGGCGAAAGTACTTATAACGTCGAAGGTCGAGTTCAAGGCCATTGCGATAAATCACGCCTTACGCAACGCGGGCAAGCCATGGGGACTCAAGTGGGAGAGGCTATTGCTAGCATTGCGATCGATGCGGTCTACAGCAGCCCTTTCCAGCGCACCCGCGAAACTACTGCGCTCATCATGGCCGATCGAGTCAATAGCGCCCCCGTTCTCTACAACGATGATCTTAAAGAGGTAAACCTAAAACTTTGGGAAGAGTTGCTTTTTCAAGAGATTGAGGCAAATTTTCCAGATAAAATGCAAGAATGGCGATCGGCTCCTCACAAACTTCACCTTCAAGGAACTGCTGCTGATGGGACTGAAGTTGATTTTTATCCGATCGTCGATCTGTATGAACAAGCCATTCGCTTTTGGAATACTACTCTTTCAAAACATCCAAATCAAACAATTTTGATCGTTGCCCATAGTGCCATTAATCGGGCGTTAATCAACACAGCCATAGGATTAACTGCTGCTGAGCATCAACGAATTGAACAATCGAATTGCTGTATCAGTGTCCTGAATTTTTCGGGCCAATTCGGTGAACCCGTCCAAATCGAATCGCTCAACCTGACGGCCCACCTTGGTGAGCCTATTCCTAAGGTTAAACACGATCGGGTTAAACGTTTGCTGTTGGTGCGTCACGGGGAAACCAACTGGAACCGTGATGGTCGTTTTCAAGGTCAAATTGATATTCCTTTAAATGAATATGGCCAACACCAAGCCCAACAGGCTGGAGACTTCTTAAAAGCCGTAAAAATTGATGCTGCGGTAACTAGCTCTATGTCACGACCTAGAGAAACTGCCGAATTGATTTTGAAACATCATCCACACGTTGAACTAAAGGAGCGAAAAGATCTTTGGGAAATCAGTCATGGAACATGGGAAGGAAAGCTGGAATCTGAAATACGACTAACGGATAGTGAATTACTAGATGCATGGCAGGCGAAACCGGAAACTGTACAAATGCCTGAAGGTGAAAATTTGAATGATGTGTTTGAACGAGCGATCGCGGCTTGGAATGATATTGTTCAAAATGCCACACCGGGAACCACAACATTAGTCGTCGCCCACGATGCGATTAATAAAGCAATTCTCTGTCACGTCGCAGGAGTCGGACCTGAGTCATTCTGGACCTTCAAACAAGGCAACGGAGCGGTTAGTGTAATTGATTACCAAAATGGCGATACTCGTCCGCCGACCTTGCGCGCTGCCAATATCACCGTTCATCTCGGCGGAATTCTAGACAAAACTGCCGCAGGAGCGCTCTAAACATGGCACTCGAATTTCTCCAACACGTTCGTATCCTCGATCCAATTGCAAACTACGATCGGATTGGGGATGTCCTTCTTGATAATGGCACGATTAAAGCGATCGGTCCCACATTGCCAATTCCCAATGCTGCTGTTGTTCTTGATGGGGATGGCTGTATTTTTGGTCCTGGCTTAACGGATTTGTATAGTCGATCGGGAGAACCGGGCCATGAAGAACGCGAAACCTTAGAATCATTACTTGAATCAGCTCTTTCCGGCGGATTCACCAATCTCAATCTTCTACCCAACACTACTCCTGCATTAGACAATCCAGGTCAACTGACTTGGATGCGGCATAGAGCGAATAGTCTGGCGGCGATTGGTCCTCAACTTCACTTCTGGGGCGCACTCACGCTCAATACTTCCGGTCAGCAATTGTGTGAATTCAGCGAACTAGACCCCCACGTCACAGGCTTTTCAGACGGAAAACCTGCACCTGCTGCCCTGATGTTGCGCCGAATACTGGACTACCTGCAACCCCGCGGCAAACCCATTATGCTGTGGCCCTGTGACGTAGATCTTACGAGCAAAGGCATCATTCGCGACGGTGTAAATGCCCTGAAATTTGGCCTACCGGGTATTCCATCGAGTGCCGAGGCTGTTCCGATCGCTATGATTTTAGAGCTATTGCGGGAAATTCCGACTCCCGTTCATCTCATGCGAATCTCAACGGCCCGTGCTGTGGAACTGATTGCTGCTGCTAAATCTGAGGGTTTACCCATTACCGCTAGTGTCACTTGGCAACATCTTCTTTATGACACTACTAATCTCCAGAACTATGATCCCAATCTTCGACTTTTATCACCGTTGGGCAACCCGATCGATCGAATTGCTTTAATTCAAGCGCTTAAATCTGGTGTAATAGATGCGATCGCCGTAGACCATAGCGGTTATACCTATGAAGAAAAAACCGTTGCATTTGGAGAAACAATTCCTGGTGCGATCGGATTTGAATTTGCACTATCTGAACTTTGGACTACCTTAGTCAAATCTGGAACATTAACCGCTCTAGAACTTTGGCGCAGTCTCAGCCAAGGGCCTATGAGTTGTTTGAATCAAACGCTGCAATCAATACAACCGGAGAATATACAACCGGAGAACATACAATCTTTAATTCTATTTAATCCAAATGAATGCTGGTCCGTGACTCAACAAACTTTAAAAAGCCGATCGTATAATACTCATCTTCTCAATCAAACTATTCAAGGAAAAGTAGTCAAAACTTGGTGTCAGTAGTTCTTTTAGTTCTCTAGAAATACTAAAATAGTTTTCACTAATAGTTGTAACCTAGTCGATTTTAACTCAGTCGATCGGTTTGCCTTTGAACTGCGATCGTAACCATTGCCAGCCAAACAGAATCATAAATGCTGGATTATTAATCACATAACGTTTCCACAATCGGCTTGGCTCCATAATCAAGCGATAAAGCCATTCCAGACTACAGCGCATCATCCATCTCGGAGCTTGCGATACTTCTCCCGTATGAAACCGAAATGCGGCCCCAACCCCGATCGTCACGGCATGAATGTTTGATTGATTCTGCGCCATCCAAAATTCTTGCTTTGGACAACCCAACGAGACAAATACTACTGCTGCCCCTGATGCATTAATTCGATCGCAATCTTGTAGTAGTTCTTCTGCTGTCAGTGTTCTAAACGGTGGTGAATATGAACCTGCAATTTGCAATCCTGGAAAATTGTTAATCAACTGATCTTGTAATTTTCCTAGGGTTTCCCAAGATGAACCATACAAATAAATTGGTAATGCTAGTCGAGCCGCCCGATCGCACCAAGCCAACATCAGATCGGGGCCATAGACTCGGGTTTGATCTAAATGCCCTAACAACCGTAATGCAAGTACGATCGGCATCCCGTCTGGCGTAACAATCGTCGCACCATTCACTATCGATCGATAGTCTTGATTCCAAAATGCCGTCATGATCACATGCACATTTGCCGCAATCACATATCCTGATTGTTTTGCAGTTATCAATTCAACTAAGCGATCGCATACTAATTCATAACTCGTACAATCTACCAACGAATTTAAAATTTTTGTACGCATGGGTTGAGCTTGAATCATTACGGGTGGCTCCTAGTCACGATCGGAATTTCTAGTTTACCGATCGCATATTTCACCATCAATCGAAATCCAAATCGTAATAAGCCCACCAACTTACCGTAGCACCACACAATCCGAATCATTTCTCGAAATCGCCTGCCCTTTCCCGTCGTTGTTAAGTTCTCGCCCGTCACGCGATACCCAGCGAATACATGATTTACCCGTACAAAATCATAATACTTTGAAACCCGAATCCAATAATCCCAATCAAATCCGTAACGATAGAGAAGTGACAATTCACCTATTTTAAGAACGACTTCTCGACGCAAAAAAGTTGCAGGTTGAGTAATAAAATCATGGGTTCTTAGTGCTTCTTTTGAATAGTCGCGAATATTGGTCACAGGTTTTAAAACAGTATCAAATCTATCTATATAAACTGCTTCTCCATAAATCACATTGACATGAGGCTGCGATCGAAAGTACTCCGCAACTCGTTCTAATGTTTGATCTAAATAAATATCATCAGCATTTAACCAAGCAAAAATATCACCCGTCCCTAACGCCCAACCTCGATTAATTGCGTCAGCTTGACCTAGATCAGCCGATCGAATAATTTTAATTGGGCTATGATTTTCGTATTTTTTTAAAATATCTATAGTCTCATCTGTTGAGCAATTGTCTAAAATAAAATATTCAAGATCTACTGTTTCACAACATTGCTTCAAAACACTTTCAATCGTACGTTCTAAATAAGAACCTTGCTGATAAGACGGAGTGACGATCGTAAATTTCATGTGAGTTTCATAAACTAAATTTCATATTCTAAAACGGAGGATTTGGGGAAATCATCGGTATAACAATAGGATCTACTTTCGGCTGTGGAAGCGAGGATTGTGGCGGTGGTTGGGTGCTAGGTTGAACGATCGAAATGCGAGGTAAATCAATTCTGAATGCCGATCCTTTTCCCAGTTGACTTGTTACCGTAATGTGCCCACCCATCATCTGAATCAACCATTTTGTAATCGCTAATCCGAGTCCTGAACCTGAATGCCGACGAGTTGTAGATTGATCAATCTGTCGAAATTCTTCAAAAATATAAGGAATATTTTCTGGCTCAATTCCAATCCCTGTATCCCTAACAATTATGGTAATTCTATCGTCTCCCACTTGCTCTGCTTCAACCGTTATACGACCACTATCTGTAAATTTTACCGCATTAGAAACTAGGTTTACAATTACCTGCCGTAACCGAGTTCGATCCGTCACAATAATATCATCGTTTAGTTGAGCCTGCATTACTAAATCAATACCCTTCTGTTCGGACAACGATCGTAATTCATCCATAGTTACCTTCAACAAACTCGACAAATTCAATTTTTCCAGTTTAATTTCCAAATGACCCGCTTCAATTTTTGACAACGTTAAAATGTCATTAATTAAGCCTAGTAAGTTCTTTCCATTATTAAAAATTCGCCCCACCATATCAAGCTGAAATTCATTTAATTTTTGACGTTGCAAAAGCTGAGAAAAACCAATAATTGCATTCATTGGTGTTCGTAATTCGTGGGACATTGTGGCTAGAAAGTAGGATTTCAATTGAGTTGCTTCACGAAGTTTTAAGTTTTGAATTTGAATTTGTTGACGTTGGCTTTCTAGTTCTTGGTTTTGTTGTGACAACAACGTATTTTGAAAAGCCAGCCGTTCTTCTCGTTCTTCTAAAGCATGAATCAATTTTGCATTATCAATGGCGATCGCAGCCTGTTCACTAAATGCAATTAAAAGCCGTAGATCTTCCTCATCAAATGCCGCCTCATCGTCCCAATTTCCCAATATCAACATCCCAATCCGACCCGCTTGAGGTGACTCTATGGCCACTACACACACGGACGATGGAACCGTTTCAAGGGCTAATTGATTATCTGTCAATTGATTCTTATTTAGCATTAGATCTGCCGATCGTAATACCGTCGATTTTCCGGTACTGAATACCTGTCCAATCGCTCCATTCTCTAGGTTCAGGGTCTGTTCAATATTAAATCTTGATCGAGCTAAACCAGTCGTTGCGACTAAATTCAACTTTTCTGACAGATAAAATAATGAGCTGTTGCTATCCTTAGAATTGTGCAACGCGATCGCTCCAAACTGACCATCAGGCATCGCGGCACAAACCTCATCAATCATTATTTGAAACAACCCTGGTAAATTTGTCAGTCGCTGATTCAGCAGATTGGTCAGACACTGAAGTGTGCGAAGCTGTTGCTGGTTGCGGCCTAGACTCATAACCACACGATTTCGAACTTTTTCTGTATTTTGGACCACTTGGTTAAGACGACGGTTGTCTTCCAAAACCTGCTCAATTCGTAAATTCATCGATCGTTCTCTATGCAGCGCCCGAGTCAGTCGTACAGCACTCCAAATTTTCTGACAGAGCAAGTCTGGAGTAATCTCATCGTAAGCCAAATATTCTCCCGCGCCTTGTTCTAACCATTCCCAACCCTGACGCTGGTTCGAGTCCGCCATCAACATCACGACAGCCGGAGCTTTTGCCTGATCTCGCAGCGTTTCTAATAAAGATAAACTGTTGCCATCTATCAACGACGATAATATAAGGACAGCATCAAAACTATCGGTTTCCAACATTGCGATCGCCCTAGATTGGCTTTCGGTCTCGACGGCTGCAAAATTCATCCCGGCCAGATCCCAGGCTTGGCAGATTAGGGCACGATCGACAACACTGCCTCCTGCGATGAGGAGTTTGAGATCAAACTTCATTTTTTAAACGAACAGGTTTAATAAACATTGATGTTGACGGTAGTCTGTCCGACTTAATCGGTGAAACAAAACTGTCATTGAAACTAGCTTTGGTCGCAATTGACTTTATGAATCAGAATCGTAAGGCTTATTTTACTAGTTTTCGCCTTAGGAAAATTGTGATGCTATCCTTTGATACATGTGCGATCCGCATAGAAATATGCAAAGCTCGAACGAGTTAAGTCGGTTATCAACTCCTTTCTTTGTAAGTTTGTTATCCGTAGGTTCTCTGAACTGGCCCTACGAATTTTAAGACTTATACTTATACTGTTGGTCGATTGAATCGCTTAACGCTCCATCAGGGTTTATCTACGTCTACTAATCAGGTCATTAATCTGGAGTTAAGGTCATTAATCTCATGCTCTCTGTTTTTAAGTGAATAGATAATTAAGATCTCACAAGTAGCCCGATTTTGGATAGTAGTGAGTGACATTTGCTGTGACTAAGGATGCTGCTTAGCTCTCTTAAAGGAATATAAGTTATCTTCTGTCCAGTTAATTTTTCTAGTTTCCTTGAAAATTTTGTACTGACTTGTCATGAGTTGGTGGAAAATGCCAACTAAGACGATTTCAGCAATTGATTGTGAGGCAATCTTAGATTAATGGTTCCTGGCATAAAATTTGGGTAGAAGTGAAATCCGATGAACGATATTAGAATTGCGCTGATCGAAGACCATGACCTAACCCGCGTTGGAATGCGGACTGCACTTCAACAAAAGTCAGGGTTTCGTGTGGTGGGCGAGGCATCTAACGGGACTGATGGGCTGCGGCTAATCACTACTGCACGACCTGATGTCGCGATCGTGGATATTGGCTTGCCCGATATGGACGGGATTGAGCTGACCAAGCGTTTTAAGAAGGCTCAGGCTGATGCGGGCTATGACACTAAGGTGTTGATTTTGACTCTTCAGGATTCTGAAGAGGTTGTCATGTCTGCGTTTGCGGCGGGTGCCGATTCCTATTGCATGAAAGATGTCAGCCTTCATTTGCTGATAGAAGCGCTCAAAGTTACCCATGAAGGTAATGCTTGGATTGATCCTGCGATCGCTCGTATTGTGTTGCGTCAATCCCAAAAGCCTGCAGCCAGGACCATTGCAGGTCCGTCACCCGATGATGAAATTCAATCCTATCCGTTAACTGAGCGCGAATTAGAAGTGTTGCAACTAATTGTTGACGGGAACAGCAACGCCTCTATTGCCGATAAGCTTTTCATCACAGTAGGAACGGTGAAGACCCACGTTCGTAATATTCTCAACAAGCTTTGTGCCGACGATCGGACCCAGGCGGCGGTTCGGGCATTGCGTACGGGGCTAGTGTGTTAAAACTCTAACTGTTTGACTTGAGTGGAATTGCTTCAGTATCGGTGTGAGGAGGCTTTTTTCAATTTTATGAAGGATACAATCAGAATTTTAGGTATGAATCCATTGATTAGAGCTTGGAATGCGGTGATCGTTGTGTGTCATTTTGTGCGCGATCGAGTCAAGACAATTGCGCAGCCCTTCTTCATGTTGTGGGTTGTTGGAATTCTCATCAGCCACTCCGTCATCATGGTCCCAATGGCGGCAATGGCGGACTCCCCATCTCTCCCAGACTCCCCTACGCTCAATCGATCGGAGCCTCAGCGCAGCTCTATTGTGAGTGCAGATGACGTATCATCGGAAAAATTGAGTGCATTTGTAATGGCTTATGTAGCGGTTATGGATGTTGTGGAACGTCAAGAAATTCCCTGGCAAAATGCAGAATCTGAGTCTGAAGCCGCAATGCTCCAGCAGGAACTGGAAGAGGAGGCGATCGCGAAGATTGAGGCATCTGGCCTATCTCAAGCCGAATATCTTCAGCTCTTAAATCTGATTCAAGTGGATACTGAACTTGGGGAGACGATCGCGGCCCTGCTTCAAGATTACGACTAGCACCGGAAAATCCTTAGCGGTCATTGTTTAGTCTGGTGTAACTCAGAAATGACATCTGCAATGTTTAAATGAAAGACAACTCTTTTGTCTCCGATTCGATGCCTGATATTGCCCCAGTTACTCGAAATGAACTCCAGCAACGCCGTCGGCAGCTCAAAACGAATCGGCGTAATCGTTTGCTCCAGACCTCTTGGCGCTCCGTTGTGGTGTTGGGGCTTGCAGCAGCTACAGTGTGGATTATTCTTCAGCCCAATTGGGTAATTCGACGATCGCAACAGGTCACAATCGAAGGCAATCGCTTCCTGACTACCCAAAGCATCCGATCGCTGTTGCCTATTCAATATCCACAATCGTTGCTTCGAATTCAATCGTCTCAGATTTCTGACGCGCTCACCACTAAAGCACCGATCGCCGAGGCCGTTGTTGAACGCCACCTTTTTCCGCCAGGACTGGTCATCAAAGTCCGAGAACGTCAACCCGTTGCCCAAGCAATTTATGGCAGTGGTGGCAAACCTGCTCAGAGCGATTCTAAAATCGTCGCAGATGAAGACAAAGGGAAGACGACCGACAAACCTAGTTCTAATCCGGGAAATTTGGAGAAGGCGGCGATCGATTCAACCCCACCGGACGCATTCTTGGATGAGAATGGGATGATTTTGCCCATTAAAAGCTATGCAGAATTGAGCCAACGGATAAAAATGCCAGATCTAAAGATTTTGGGAAATCCAGATGTCTATCGCGGTCAGTGGAACTCGTTTTATCCAATTTTGCGCCGAAGTCCCGTGAAAATTCAAAGTATTGACTGGCAAAACCCAACCAATGTTCGGCTGAATAGTGAGATGGGTCGGATTCATCTAGGTCCGTTCGGGCGGACGTTTGCGCTTCAGATACGATCGCTTGACAAGATGCGACAGCTTCCCAAACGTCTACCCCCCGAGCAAATTGATTACATCGATCTGAGAAATCCCACGAAGCCCATCATCCAACCTAAAAAATAGGCGAAGTGCATCTAGAAAATCTCTAGAGGAGTCTGGCTTCTAGAAGTCTTTCTCTGAGCCTGATTCGGGCTAAATAGCTAGACAATTTGAGCGATCCCGATAGGTTTTTTTACAGATTCAGTTGACAGGATTCAGTTTTGCTCACAGGATTTAGTACAATTAACACTCAATTCAATCTCAGCGATTCATCACAAGATCTTCGTCGCAAGATCTCTGGGTTGAAACTGTAACCGTTGAATCACTGCAAATTTGTAACGAATCATAAGTTTGTACTGCATTGTGTTTGTTCTAAACTATGTGTCTTCCACGTTGTCATTAGATCACTCATAAGTTTGCAGGTTCATCCATGACCCTTTTCGTCCGGAATTCCAATGACGCCTAGCAATGACCCCCAATCGCTGATGCTCGATCGCTTGTATCCGACAGACCCTGAGGCCGAACACGCTCGGGGTTCGGTGATGGGTTCGGCCACGGGGGCGGCGGATAATGTCTATGCCTTTGGCGATACGGGCAACCATGTAGGAGCGGAGGCAGCTTACCCTATGGAGCCGAAGTTGGGAGAAAATTTAAAGAGTGGTGACATTGTGCCGAGTAGCGTTGCGAAAATTAAAGTCATTGGTGTAGGCGGAAGCGGCGGCAACGCGGTGAATCGGATGGTGGAATCGGATGTCAGTGGAGTGGAGTTCTGGTCAATTAATACCGACTCTCAAGCCTTGACCCAATCTGCGGCTCAAAAACGACTTCAGATCGGCCAAAAACTCACCCGAGGACTGGGAGCGGGCGGAAACCCTGCGATCGGCCAAAAAGCGGCGGAAGAATCTCGTGAGGAAATCGCAGCGGCCCTTGAAGGTGCGGATTTAGTCTTTATTACCGCTGGCATGGGCGGCGGAACTGGAACCGGAGCAGCCCCTATTGTGGCTGAAATTGCAAAGGAACTCGGGGCGCTGACCGTTGGCGTTGTGACCCGTCCATTTACGTTTGAAGGCCGTCGTCGTACCAATCAAGCTGATGAGGGTTTGAATGCGCTTCAGGGTCGCGTTGACACGTTAATCGTGATTCCTAACGACAAGCTGCTTTCCGTCATTTCAGAAAGCACTCCAGTTCAGGAAGCTTTCCGCACCGCTGATGATGTATTGCGCCAAGGTGTTCAAGGAATTTCAGATATTATTATTATTCCTGGCTTGGTAAATGTAGATTTCGCTGATGTTCGAGCTGTAATGGCCGATGCTGGATCCGCACTAATGGGTATCGGCATCGGGTCGGGTAAATCTCGCGCTCGGGAAGCGGCCATGGCTGCAATTTCGTCGCCATTGCTAGAAGCCTCGATCGATGGAGCGCGGGGTGTCGTGTTTAATATTACGGGTGGGTCTGACTTGACACTACGAGAAGTGAGTGAAGCTGCAGACATTATTTATGAAGTTGTGGATCCAAATGCAAACATCATTTTTGGAGCGGTTCTTGATGAGAAACTCCAAGGCGAAATCCGGATTACGGTGATTGCGACAGGCTTTACGGCTGAAGTGCAAGCACAACAACAAATGGCAGCCCGGAATCCAGGTGCTCCCCGATCGCTCGGCAATGCTCCTCAAGCTCCTGAAACTGCTCACCCCACTAGAGCACCATTGCCAAAAACTACCCCTCTGCCCAATGCGGGACTTGATATTCCTGAGTTCTTGCAGCGTCGTCGTCCCTTGAGATAAGAGTTTCCCCCTGCCAAACGAATTAGGGGGATCTTGAAATTTATAGAGATCCTCCAACCAGCATCACCGAAATCCGATCGCCCGCTTTGACCATCGTTTCTCCCACAGGAATTATGGCCAATCCGGTACTGCCTGCAAGATTGATCAGATTTCCCGAACTGCCGCTGCCCATCGCAGGGCAAAATTGTAAATCGTCACTACTACCAAGGATTGTGCCCCACAGGTAATTCTCCCGTCTCCCATCGGACTTGAGGGGTTGATGGGTGGTTGCAGTCACAAATAATGGCAACCATGGACTAGTTTGGCCCGATCGCTTTTTCAGTGCAGGCAGCACAAATCGCCAAAATGTCACCAACGCTGATACTGGATTTCCGGGTAGCCCAAAATAAAGTTTTCCTGCTTGAAACGTTGCGAAGGTGAGTGGCTTTCCGGGCTTAATGGCGATCGATCGAATTAAGATTTCTCCGCCCAACTCATCTAGTAATTCTTCAACATAGTCATAATCTCCCACCGATACTCCACCGGACGAGATCACGACATCACAGCGATCGACAGCATCCTTCATTGCCTGTTTGAGACTTGTTCGATCGTCCTTTACTGAACCCAAGGCGATCGCGTCAAATCCGGTTTGGCTCAACAACGCTAACAATGCAATTTGATTAGAATCAACAATCTGTCCGGGCTGAAGCACTTGATCCGGCAATACTAATTCATCGCCTGTCGATAAAACGCCGACTCGAAGCTTCTTAAATACAGGCACTTCTAGACATTGCGCGGCTGCTAACACTGCGATTTCAGGCCCACCAATCCGCAATCCCGATTGTAAAAGTGGTTCTCCCGATCGATAAAAGCTGCCCTGATGTCGAACAAAATGCCCGGACTGCGGCGGGGCTTGATTGATATACAGTTGATTTCCCGATCGGATCGTCCACTCCTGCATTACCACCGTATCCGCGCCATCTGGTAGCATCGAACCCGTTAAAATTCTCGCGGCTTGGCCCGATCGAATAGAACCCTGGGGAACAGAACCTGCCGGAATTTCCGTGATTACTTCTAGCTCAATGGGATTGTCCTGGCACGCATCAGAAACATCGTCATAACGCACGGCATAGCCATCCATTGCTGAATTATCCCAATGGGGAAAATCTAAAACACTCTGCACAGACTGAGCCAACAGATTTCCGATCGCTTTGTGTAACGGTACTTGTTCGACCTCTAATCCCATGGGCTGAGCAGCATTCAAAATAATCGTTGCCGCCGAGTCAACTGAAATCATCCTTAAATCTCCTTAAGAAAAATAGAGTAATGAAAATAGATCCTGAAATCAATGCGCGAAATGTCTACTCCTATGAAATAATGGATATTCGTGTTTGAAACAAGTACCTCCCTATAGAGGTTTTAACCCATGGCAAAAAGTAAAGGCGTAAGAATTGTTATTACGCTCGAATGCACCGAGTGTCGGACCAATCCGGACAAACGATCTGCGGGCGTGTCTCGTTACACTACGATGAAAAATCGTCGTAACACCACAGCACGTATGGAACTCAGCAAGTTCTGCCCACACTGCAACAAACATACTGTCCATCGCGAAATCAAGTAAGAATTTTGACGGGCAGTTGTGAGCTGAAGTGCTGAAATGCAGTTTTCTCCCTGTCAACACATTTTCTACAGAACGCCGTTGGAAGTTTTGAAAGGCTCTTGTGGCCCAAAAAACTCAGAATCTACAAATTCTGTCCAATTCATCGAGTAGGTAAATCATGGCTTATTTCCGTCGTCGAGTTTCTCCCATTAAACCGGGTGATCCGATTGATTATAAAGATGTTGAACTGTTACGTAAGTTCATTACGGAGCGCGGAAAAATTCTGCCCCGGCGCATTACTGGCTTGACCTCACGTCAACAACGTGATCTCACAACCGCTATCAAACGTGCGCGGATCTTGGCGTTGCTGCCATTTGTGAATCAAGAG
>JAYUEU010000082.1:0-3194 GCA_043739065.1 Synechococcales cyanobacterium
GTCCCATATTGCTCCGTCGGTCTGCGCCGCAACACCTGCACCGTCTTACTCGTCACCCAATAATGCTTCAACAAATGCCGCCGCAACACCCGCGCATACGTTAAACAATCATTAGGCGTATGAGGCTGCGAATGACTTCCCGCAAACGTTAGCAACGCCGCCGCACCCCGCAACGCACCATACAACAACGCCTGAATTTCCAACGGCGCACCCCACACATCCAAAGGCCGATCAATCATAAACGCCCCATCCGGCACATACAGCGTCGGAGCATCCCGAAACGAAGGCCGCAAAATCAAATCCAAAAACTTCTGAATCCCACTTTGCACATTCGGTTGTGCGGCCCAATCCCCATCGCCACTATGCTTCACATACGCATTCGCCAATACCACCCACCACAGTGTCGCATCCACCGAAATCACCCGCCCGATCGCCCGTTGCCCATAATCCGCCACCAACACCCCATCATGCTCCACAAAACTCGTCGGAAAAATCCCTCGGGTTTGCGGCGTTTGGCTTTGCAACGACAGGCATGTTGTTAAAAAATTCCTCACCGCAGCATATTTTTTCTGCAACAACAAATACACCATCACAGGCACATTGTCCCGAATAAAGATCTCAGAATAGTTAAGATCCCCACCCGCCTTACTGAGTGAAGCTTTCGGAATGGCCGCGATCGCCCCAACCCACTCACCATTCCAGGACACCATCGCCCGATCGTACAAAAGCGACTGAGCTAATTTAAGAATATCGGCTTCTTGCATTTGATATACTGATACACGGCTACTAGAGTTGTAATGCAGAAATCAGTCATCAACCGCAATTGAAATGAATACTCAAACAAAATGCTACATTGTGACAGACCTCGATAATACCTTAGTGGGAAATGCGATCGCAACGCAGGAATTTAATCAAAAAATCTTAAACTGCGGCGATCGAGTCGGATTAATCTATGCCACCGGACGATCCTACGAATCTGCCAAAGAATTGCAAACCACTGAAACTCTACTTGAACCGCACTATTGGATCACCGGAGTCGGTAGCGAAATTTACCACAATGGCATTCTCGACAGCAGTTGGTCCGAACATCTCAAAGCCCAATGGCACCGCGAAAAAATTCATACGATTACCACTGAGTTCCCAGAACTTCTTCCCCAACCAAATTCCAGTCAAAATGAATTTAAAATCAGCTTTTACCTACACAATGACAAAGCAGAAGAAATTCTAAGTCAACTCCGCGATCGAATCGCAACCGCCGGATTCGCCGCCCAAGTGATCTACAGCAGCAACGAAGATCTCGACATTCTCCCAGTTCGTTGTGACAAAGGATTAGCCCTGCGTCATCTAATGACAGCATTGAACATCAACAATGCAAATACTATTGTTTGTGGTGACTCTGGCAACGATATTGGACTATTCAAACAAGATACTCTTGGAATTATTGTCAACAATGCACAAATAGAATTATTGAATTGGTATAAAGAACGGGGTGGCGATATGATTTATCACGCAGAAAATGACCATGCAGCCGGAATATTGGAAGGACTCGATCGTTTGAAACCAGGATTTTTTGCCATGGATCAATCCTAGGCCAGTCTAATCCCGACTAATTAAGTCTGCTTTACGAAATCCGTTGCACCAAGGATCCCAATCCCATCTTAGAATGGACATCTGGTTTGCGCCCCGTCTCGTGATTTGTCTCATGATTTGTCGGGCTGCTCGCCGTTATATATCCTATTCTTCGATCGAGCAAGGTCTAATACGCAAATTATGTTGAACCCGAACCTAGATGAAATCCAACTGTCAAAAGACGATTACGAGCGCTATTCACGGCACATCATTCTGCCTCAAGTCGGCGTAGACGGTCAGAAAAGACTCAAAGCCGCCAGCGTTCTCTGCATCGGAACAGGTGGCCTTGGATCTCCGCTGCTGCTGTACTTAGCTGCCGCAGGTGTGGGTCGCATTGGCATCGTAGACTTCGATGTGGTTGATACTTCTAATCTCCATCGCCAGGTCATTCACAGCACATCCAGCGTTGGTAAACCCAAAATTCTATCCGCCAAAGAACGCATTCTTGAAATCAATCCCTTCTGCCAAGTCGATCTTTACGAAACACGTATTAGCGCTGAAAATGCCCTAGATATTGTGCGGCCCTACGATGTAGTCGTTGACGGAACCGACAATTTTCCAACGCGCTATCTCGTCAATGACGCATGTGTTTTACTCAACAAACCAAACGTCTACGGTTCGATTTTCTTCTTTGAAGGTCAAGCAACCGTCTTCAATTATAGAGGGGGGTGGGTCCGACCTGACGGCTGGGATGCCCTGACAGCACCAGAAAAAACCGCTGCCCGCAAATCTGGCAAAGACTGGAACTACGACGAAAATGCCCCCAGTCCAAACTATCGCGATCTCTATCCTGAGCCACCACCACCGGGTTTGGTTCCGTCCTGTGCGGAAGGCGGAGTCTTGGGTATTCTCCCCGGCGTAATCGGGACATTGCAAGCCACTGAAACCGTCAAAATTATTTTGGGTGTGGGCACAACATTAAGTGGACGCTTGATGCTTTACGATGCCTTGACTATGAAGTTCCGCGAACTCAAACTCAATCCCAATCCCGATCGTCCCGTAATTGATAAACTGATTGATTACGAAGAATTTTGTGGAATTCCTCAAGCTGCCGCCGCCGAAGCAGAGGCTCAAAAAGAAATGACTGAAATGACCGT
This sequence comes from Synechococcales cyanobacterium, assembly GCA_043739065.1. GTDB lineage: Bacteria > Cyanobacteriota > Cyanobacteriia > Leptolyngbyales > Leptolyngbyaceae > JAAFJU01. The sequence goes on from JAYUEU010000082.1 coordinate 2,727, forward strand.
TACGGATTTGAAAAAGCTGATTGATAGCGGTACAACGGATTATCTTTTAGTAGATGTTCGTAATACCCATGAGTTTGATATTGGTAAAATTCCCGGTGCTGTATTGATTCCATTGCCTGACATTGAAAATGCAGATGGTATCGATCGGATCAAAGCATTATTGGGTGATAAAAAGCTCATTATGCATTGCAAAGCAGGTGGTCGATCGGCAAAAGCGATCGGAATTATCAACGAAAAAACCGGAATCAAAGCCACAAATGTTATTGGTGGAATTTTAGCTTGGAGCCGAGAGGTTGATCCATCTGTGCCCGAATACTAATTTCAAATTTTAATATCTTTCAATCCTTTGATTATGCGATTGCAGAGTCAGAGGATTTTTTCATTTTGAGCTACGATGAATAGACAGGCTTAATGCGATCGCGCACAGTGGAAACTTCACCATGAAAATAAAAGCAATTATTCATCCCG
>JAYUEU010000083.1:0-4658 GCA_043739065.1 Synechococcales cyanobacterium
GATCGCCGCTGCATTATAGGCATCAAACTTAATACGCAGCACCAAAAAGGCATAGATCGGAACCAAGCAAGCCATCGCCACTGACGTAAACAATGTCAAGACAATTTCGGGCGTAAAGCCGCTTTCCATAACTTCATGACCACCTTTAAACCCGATGGCGAGCAGGAGATAAAGGGAAAACAGTTTTGGTAGTGGCTTGGGAATCTCAAGGTCGGACTTCACAAGGGTCGCAATCATGCCACCGAAGAAAAACAGGACGGGAGGATTCAGAATATTAGTCAGAATAGAACTCGAATTCATCGAACAACCCTAAACACATCACACGGAATCAAATGAGCCGAATCAAAGTCAGTTGATAGTATCAGTCAAAGGATCCTAGGACTGTGTTTGTGTCAGAAATTTTAATTTAGGGTTCTGTTCTTCACGTTTCGCCTTCACTTGTCAGTCTTTACTCTTCACTCTCAGCTTCGCTCATCAACAATCGACCGCGACGTTTGCGAGCTTCCATGGCGTGTTCCAGCATCGTCAACATTCCAGGGGAATCATTCTCAAGTTGCAACAGTAGGCGTTCACCCTCTTCCACATCACCGGGATCCTCTCCGGTTTCCATGACAGTCTGCAATCGGGGGAGCGCGAGTTCGTCAACGAGTTGAACGAGGCTGTAAAGACAACGATTAAATTGACGTTCCGTCAAAAGTGCATCTTCAAGCGGAAACTCGATAATGGCGCGAATTTCGCCATCCGAGGGATCATATTCCCATTGGAGCATTTTGGTTTCCCAGGAAATGCAGAGCATCGTCTGAAGGATGGCGGTTTTGTGGGGATGATCTTTGACGTTGGTCAGGACACGCGGTGCATAGATTTCAAAGAATTCGCCGTCTTCGTCTAACTGAATTACGATTAAAAATTGATCTAAATTTTCGGCGTAGACTCCCGTGATGAGGCGATGTTCCTCGGCCTCTACTCGATATTTCCAGCCCTTCTTATCTAAGTAGCCTTTTATTTGTTTGAGAGTTGCTGCCATGGATGTTCCTACTTCGATAAAAGAGAAGTTCGGGGAAAATTCGTCGTGATTATGTTAGCTCTAATTTTCAGATCTGCTGATAACAACTTGCCATTCAGCGGGTGATATGAACTTTTAATGCTTGGTCTATTTGCGCATACAGACGATCGGTGTCTTGGGAGTTATCGAGGATAACGTCAGCACTATCACACTTCACTTGAATATCAAGTTGTGCCTGAATTCTCCGATTTGCTTCGGTTTGGGACAAGCCCGATCGATCGCAAAGTCGTTGGAGTTGCTGTTCCCGATGGCAGTATATCACCCAAATTTCGTCTACGAGTTCGGTCATGGAAGTCTCGAACAGTAGAGGCACGACCCAAAAAATAGGAGCTTCCGTAAACAGACGAGAATGAAGGCCGAAAAGTTTCCGTTGGTTGTCTTGAATAATCCGATCGCTATCGTGTTGCATCCGAAATCTGACTTCAGGATGAATTTGAGTATTCAGCCAAGTTCGTTCGTCGGATTGCGAAAAAATAATTTGCCCAAGTTTGGCGCGATCGAGGCTTTGATCTGGCAACAAAATTTCAGGGCCATAGCGCAGAATTATGGCATTGAGAATGGGGGTTCCGATCGCGACCACATCTCGTGCGTAACTGTCAGCATCCAGAACGGTTAAACCATAATAAGTTTCGAGGCGGTTTGAAACGGTTGTTTTTCCCATGGCAATACCGCCAGTAATACCAATTATTCGAGGAGTCATGAAGTTGATAAATTAACTTCCTACTATTTTACTCGTTCTAGGGCTGAATTAGCGTCTCCCAATTTAGAATTAGTCGCTGTAACGATTGGGGGAAATTCTTCTTTTCTAAATCAATGAATTGCATCACCGTTTCTTGGCTTTGATAGGTGGTGGTGGGATAGTCTGCCAAAGCTGCTGAGGTGAGATAACTTAAACCATTGAAATTAGGAGAACGAAGATCGTCCAATTGTTGTTTGAATTCATTAATTTGAGTTTGAGATAATGTTTTTATTAAAAATGGAGCGAATCGGGCAGTGGGCGATGATTGATATCGGATAATTTTACCATCATTAGTCAATACGATACTGCTCATTCTCCCTAACAAATCACCGGCACTACTGCTGCGAAAAACAAGATTAGATTCAGCCTGTGGTGCATTGTTTCCACCAAATAATTCAAAGGAAACCCTCACTCGAGACGTTGCACCACTAGCGGTATCATTTTGAATAATCCGATTGCCCGATTGATTAAGATGATACACATAACTACGGTTTGGACTAGTGACGATCGCTTGCCAACCCCGAATCAATTGCTTTGTACATAATTGATTGGGTCGATAAATACCGAGACATCCATCAAAGTTTTTAGATTTCACTTCAATAATTTTAAGTTTGTTTGAGAATACACCTATATCTCGTGAAACTTGTCGGACAAGCTTATTTGCGACAGATTTAGAAAGTACTGTCGAAAGTTCTAAACTAGTGGAGTTTTCGATCGGTATCTTAGAACCATCTAAGTCTGGAGCAGCGATCGCATTGCCAGAACTTCCAATTGTGTTAACAACCATTAGGCTCGTACACAAACCTAATAGGTAAATTTTGAATACATTGAATTTAGATTGATCTGAGGTTGAGTGAAGCATTAGGATTGACCAAGAATATTACTGAGCGAGGGCACTTTTGTCTGACTATTTAAATTTAGCAATACTCTGCCCGATCGATCAGTCTGTTACAGAATTTGATACGTGTTGGTGAAAAGATTAAACAGCGATTGTAAAATTAAGCGTAAATCGATCAAGATAGAGAAAAAAGTGATACTACAATCGTTTTTAAGTTAGCGTTATGATGCCAATCGATCGAATTCTTGCCAACATAACAACATCGATCGGGGGATATGAAAACACCCTTTCCATTTACCGCCTTTCAAATTAAGAAGCACTTCACCTCGGCGATTTAAATAGCCAAACCATTCAGGATGATCGGGATCTTTAAACTTAGACCAGGTATAATCATGAACTTTTTCATACCAATCCCAGCACTCCGATCGGCCCGTCAATCTTAACCCCATGGCTAATGCAACCAGCGTCTCAACATGAACCCACCAGAGCTTTTGATCCCATTCAAGTTGCTGGAGCGGATGTCCATCGGAGTCCATAAAGTAATATAGTCCGCCGTACTCCGAATCCCAAGCAAAGTTTAAAATATTCAATACAATATCGATCGCCTTATTAATCAAATCCCGATCACCTTTCCGGTTTGCAATATCCATAATGAACCACATTGCCTCAATACCATGACCGGGATTAATCAATCGTCCATCAAAGCAATCTAAATGAGATCCATCGGACAATACATTCTCAAACATCAATCCCCGATCGCGATCGAAAAAATCTGTCATTACTTCTGTTACTGTTTCATTCAGTACCTGATCTAGGATTGTTTTTGGCAACAACCAATCCATTTCTAATGTCAGATTTGCTAAGATCATCGGCACGGCTAATGATTTGAGCGATTGGGTTCCAGGATAGGCTTTGTTATAGTTACCTTTAGGATTATCTTTACGTCGAAGCACATTGGTATAGGCTTGCAATGCCACATCTTTAGCCCAGTCTTCACCGGATGCTAGCGCATATTGACTGAAAGCCATTGCTGCAAAACAATCTGAAAATATATTATAGGGTTGGGTTAATGGATTGCCCGATCGATCGATGGAAAAATACCAATTCCCTTCTGCATCACGCCCTTTATCTGCAAGAAAAACTGCGCCATGCTTTGCAATTTCTAACCAATTCTGATTCTTTTCAACCCGATTATATAGTATCGAAAACATCCAAACCTGTCGATTTTGTAGCCAAACAAATTTGTCAGTATCAAATACCTGACCCTTACGATCGAGACAGGTAAAGTATCCGCCATAGTCACGATCGATCGAATGGGTTTCCCAAAAAGGAATTACATTATCAAACAATGTTGATTTATACAGTTCAGCAAGTTGTTTGAATCGGGGTTTAAGATCAGAATTCATTACAAAAAACCTGTTACAAGAAACCTATTTGAAAACTGATTTGAAAATTGTCCCCGGTGCCCGAGATGATACCGTTCCATCCCAGTCTAATTCGGCTAAAAAATCTTCTGCACTCACCGTTTCTACAATATCCACACCCCATTCATTCATCTGAAGCGCATCCGGTGAATCACTAGTCGGCGGCGTAGATTTCAAGCCACCTAATGCCAAAATTTCAGGGAATTGAGTATTTGCGGTCAATGTACTCCGCCGCGCACTCGCCAATGCCTGGACATACCGATCGCCCATTTGAGCAGGAGTAAACTGGCTTTCTTCAAACCGCACTTCCACAACCCAATGAGCGTTATCGACTAAACGACAAGCCCCACAATCTTCTAAGGCCTGCACAAATACATCTGTAAATGCGGCTCTTGATAATGCCGGAATAGCAGCATCGGTAATATCAAAATTGTGCGAGAGAAGCATTCGTGTCGTAGTCATTAGTTTTGAACCATACATTTATCTATAAAATAGTACTGCTTTGCGCGCCTTGATGAGAAATCACTATGAGAAATTACTATGCATCATAAAATTGCGATCGTTGGGGCTGGAATGGCCGGATTAATCTGCGGG
>JAYUEU010000084.1:0-17016 GCA_043739065.1 Synechococcales cyanobacterium
GTAGCAACCCTTTCTTGGCTACGATCGCCTTAGGAGATCCGCCATTTTCTAGCAGCTCCGGCAGCAAATCCTTGCCAATTTTATTACTGATGGTCCCGCCTTCAATCAAATTAACGAGTTCCGCTAGCTCCATCGGTTTAATTTTCAAGTCTCCGATCGTCATGCCATTATTCGCATTCAAATAGGCACTAATGTCGCCCATGATCCAGTTGGATGATTGTTTTGCGGGAGCACCCGAAGCGATCGTGGCTTCAAAATATTCAGCAATCGCCCGATCGTCTGTTAATACTTTAGTGTCATAAGGCGATAACCCTAAATCATCTTGATATCGATGACGTTTGAGAATAGGTAATTCGGGCAATTCACTTTTCCAGCTCTCACGACGAGCATCCGAGACTTCGATCGGTCCTAAATCTGGCTCTGGGAAATAACGATAATCACTAGCCCCTTCTTTGATCCGCATCGATCGGGTTAACTGCGCGCCCTCATCCCACAGCCGCGTTTCTTGAATGATTGTGCCGCCTGCTTCAATTTCAGTAATTTGGCGTTCAATCTCATACTCGATTGCCCGCTGAATTGCATTGAACGAGTTCATGTTTTTGATTTCGACCTTGGTCCCGAAGCGCTCGGTGCCGACCTTTCGCACTGAAATATTCACATCACAGCGCAAAGAACCCTCTTGCATATTGCCATCGCAAACGCCTAAATATCGAACGATTCGTCGAATTTCTTGAGCATATTCAGCCGCTTCTTGACCTGTGCGAATGTCCGGTTCAGAGACAATCTCAATCAAAGGAACTCCAGCACGGTTGTAGTCCACTAGAGAATAGGTGGATCCTGCAAGTTGATCGCTCCCACCATGGACGAGTTTGCCTGCGTCTTCTTCCATGTGGAGACGGGTAACTCCGATTTTTTTACGACTGGATGTGCCAGATTTTTTATCGTAGATTTCAATCTCAACCCACCCATGCTCAGCGATCGGCAAGTCAAATTGTGAAATTTGATAATTTTTAGGCAAGTCAGGATAAAAATACTGTTTACGATCGAACTTGCTGTAAGGCGCGATCGCACAGTTTAAGGCTAATCCCGCTTTAACGGCATATTCAAGGACTTTTTCGTTAAGAACTGGCAATACTCCGGGCAAACCCATGCAAATGGGATCGATGTGAGTATTCGGCTGCGCTCCGAAGACCGTTGAACTGTCGGAGAAAATTTTGGTGTTGGTGCTGAGCTGGCAGTGGGTTTCGAGACCAATCACGGCTTCATATTGACTAGCAATGGCAGTTCTAGCGGGAGTCGCAGCCGTCATAGTAATTTGCTGTTTTATTCTGGAGTGTCTGACGCTCGTTATTGTAACGCGTGGGGCACATCAGACGATAGAACTCTAAGAAGGCAGATTCTCGATCGTAACTCGATCGGAGCTTCATAGTCGTAACTTAATCTCGATCGTAACTTCATTGTGTGAGTAGCGAGACTACAGATAGAGTCACTAGAATTTAGATAGAGTTACCAGAATTTAGAGTTGCCAGCCTTGGAACACTGATGTTGCAGTACTGTAACTGAAAAATTTCCGAATCCGTAAAAACTAACGTTCCCTGTCATATTTGAGACATCTATAAGTCAAAATACTAGAATACGATGTAAGGCAATTTTTAAAGTGTTTTTCGTGACTGGGCTAAAGTTCCAGCAACGCCATTTTAATTTTGTAATTGATCCTCTCTACTTAAGAAACCTTCTAAATCATATGACTTTCCCCCCCGACGACTTTAATAATATCGACCCGGATCTGAGTGATTTAGATGGTGGTGAATTAGATGAGAATGTCACTCAGCCGATCAAGGTCTTAGCAGACGGTCCACAGCATGACGATATGCCGACGATCGTTCTACCCATGCAACTCTCCAGCCTTGAGGAATCCGCTCGGACGGATGTGGGGCAGCAGCGAGAACATAATGAAGATTTTTTTAGTCTTTCTACTCAACTAATCAAGGCAGAACGACCATCGGGACGCGTGGTCCAAGGGCGGGGGGTCTACATTCTATGTGATGGAATGGGCGGACATGCTGGCGGTGAGGTGGCAAGTCAACTGGCGGTCGAGACGTTGCAGAGCTTTTTTCAAGAGTATTGGGCGACCCAGGAAGCTGCTCAATCCGGCCCAGGCTGGAACACCTTATCAAGCCAATTGCCTCCTAGCACCATCATCCGCAAGGGAATTCATCTCGCAAACCAAGCCATTTACGATCGTAATCAAGACGATTCACGCATGGGCAATGCTCGAATGGGCACAACATTAGTTCTCGTGATTTTGTGTGGAATATCCGTTGCGGTGGCCCATGTGGGAGATAGCCGAGCCTATCGTTACACCCGAAAACGAGGTCTAGAGCAAGTCACCATTGACCATGAAGTGGGGCAACGGGAAATTCAGCGCGGAGTGGATCCAGAAGTCGCCTATTCACGAATGGATGCCTATCAGCTTACCCAAGCGCTGGGACCACGGGATGAAAGTTATGTGGAACCTGACGTTCAGTTCATGGAGTTGGCGGAAGATACGTTATTATTCCTCGCCTCTGATGGCTTGACGGATAATGATTTGCTGGAGACCCATTGGCAGACCCATCTAGATCCGATGATGAGTTCACAAATGAGCCTAGACCAGGGGGTTCGGCAGTTAGTAGATTTAGCAAATGAGGTGAATGGGCATGACAATATTACGGCGATCGCTATTCGAGCAAAAGTGCGTCCCAACCTTGATCAGCTCCGTTAAAGGTTCGCGCTATGATCGCCCCTAATGTCGAAAATATCGAACCAATTCTTCTACAGACAACTCTGAATACCCCACGTCTTTTGATGCGTCCGTTAATAGACGATGATCTGATTGATCTGTGCGCAATTTTGGGTGATCCCTTAGTCATGCAGCACACCGCCACCGGGCAACCCAAAACTCCGGCGATGACGGCTAGTTATCTTTATAGTCAACAGGATCATCAAGCTGAATACGGCTTCAGTCTGTGGGGAGTTGTTCGATCTGCTGACAATAGATTGATTGGGCAATGTGGTTTGGCTTATTTGCCCAAGACTAAAGAAACGGCACTTGGCTATACCATTGCTCAAGATTGCTGGAACCAGGGGTATGGTACTGAGTGTACGACTGCCTGGTTAAGCTATGGATTTGATGCGCTAGAACTCGATCGGATCATTGCTGCCGTCAAACCAGAAAATACAATATCTGTGCGTATTTTAGATAAATTGGGCTTGCAGTACGATCGTCAAGATACGTTTTATGGTTGCTCCTGTGTGTACTACGGTATCAGTCGAGACCAATGGAAAGCGGCCAGCAGCGGATTGCTCGTTTGAGTGGTAATCCAATCCGCAATTAGTTTTCCCGTAATAGGAGTGAGCAAAATGCCATTCCGCCCATGACCCGTCGCGTAAGTCAGATTTCGATATTGACTCTCGCCTAAAATTGGCAAATCATCAGGGGTGACAGGACGATACCCATACCAAAATTCTTCGATCGGCCAGTCTGCGATCGCCGGAACCAATCGCGTCGCATTTTTCAAAAGCTGCATAGTTCCCAAAGGCGTATTCCCCGACAAAAAGCCAACATCTTCACTCGTCGCTCCAATCACCAATCGTCCATCCTGACGCGGCACCAAATAAATCTCCTCGCCAAATAGCACTGTTTTCAGCGGTAAACCGTCTTCCATCGGCATCGTCACCGCCAACATTTGTCCCTTACGCGGCTTAACTGGGATGGGCAACAATTCCTCGGACCAAGCACCTGTGGCTAGAACATAGTGTTGAGCTTGGAGTTCGCCGTCCGTAGTCATCAGGCTAGTAATTCGATCGCCATCGCGAATAAATTTCGTCACCGTCGCGATTTGAATGGGAATATTTTGAACTTTTGCGGCGGCTTGAAGGGTGCGATAAAGTTTGCGATTATCGACTTGGGCATCCTCTGGAAACCACCAGCCGCCTTGTACTTCGTCACTTAGCATCGGTTGAATGGCCCGCATTTTTGAGACATCGGCCCACTGATTCCGATCGTGATTAAAGGGGCTTGAGTCTGGATTATTCAAGGCCGGAGCCAAAATCCCCGAGGCCCAATATCCAGTGCTGCATTGTCCGATCGCTTCTAAGTCTTTTACCCAAGTTGGATACAAATCGCGACTTTGGATACACAAATCCCGCATCGATCCCGCACTCAATCCCTCAGCTTGTGGCGCTAACATCCCAGCAGCAGCAAGGCTTGCGGCCTCCTGAAGATTGCGACATAATACCCGTGCTGTCATGCCTGTTTGTTTGAGTGCTAAGGCGATCGATAGCCCCATCACCCCACCACCGACAATTAATACCTCTTCCGATACCATCACCACATCGAACCCCAGAACTGAAGCAACAAGCCTAAAAAGCAGCTCTCTAGTCAAGAACTGCTTACGATCGTACCACCTACTCAAATGGCCAAAATTAACTGAGGTGACTAAAGATCATCCCTAAACATTGTCCGATGCGTCGAGAAAAGTTAAGCCATCTACGCCAGACTTACCAACCCGCCCTAACTCCAGCACCAGTACCAGGCGCCGGAGCTGCTGGAGCCGTTGGAGCCGTTGGAGCCGTTGTGCCAGATTGAGCGGGAGGAGTTGCATCTCTGGGATTTTGTTCCACTGTCGTAGTGGTTTTTGTGGTAGTGGTTTTTGTCACTCCAGTGTTATTTGTACTGAACGTAGAAGTCTGAGCTTTGCTGGTCGCTGCCGGAGTCGTTTCTGATGTTACTTTTGCTGGAGTCGCTATATTAGTTGCTGGAGCATCTAGATTACTTGCTGTGGGGTTGCTATTGAGTTGGTTGTTACTATTGTTCCCAGGACGGATGCCAGCGATCGTTGCTAGCCAAGCTAGGGAAATCAATGCGAGGAATCCCCCAAACACTCTGCCAAAAATATTCATAAGATTTGATTTCAGATTAATGAGTTTTAGACACAAAAACTTGCTTTGCTGAATCTATTGTACGTAGAATCTTTGCAACTCATGACACAAGATTTGAAAATTTCGCATATAACATTAGATAAATAGGCTATGATTACGAGTTGAAATTGATCTTCAAAGCTTTGACGAAGCCATTTTAAATTTGTCTCAAACTACACTTCATTCCCCTCAAGGTATGCTGCAACACGTTGCTCATCCGATGGAAAAGATACAGCGACAAGTCCGATCGCTGGTGGAAAAGAAATTGATTAAATCGAGCGATAGTCTTTGGAAAATCGCGCTTCTCTACGGTGATGATTGGGCCTATTGGAAACAGGAATTGATTTCCTTTGAATTTTCGATGCAGGATCCTGTTAGTTATCTCTTGGCCGTCGAAAGCTGGGAAGAAGACTAGCTGATTAATCCTATTTTAATCCCATTGCCTGCGTTGAGTATTGATTCGACGACCAGATAATTTTAGAATTTATGCAGATGCAATCCCAGAACACAACGATAACCGACCTTACAGGTGATCTCGCTGACGATCGTCTCATTATTGCTGGGCGAAGCTTCCGATCGCGGCTAATGACCGGAAGTGGGAAATATCGGAATTTTGAAGAAATGCGGACGGCGATCGCGGCCAGTGAGTGCGACATTATTACGGTTGCAGTCCGACGGGTCCAGACCAATGCCCCCGGTCATGAAGGGTTGGCCGATGCGATCGATTGGACCAAAGTTTGGATGCTGCCCAACACCGCTGGATGTCAGACCGCCGATGAGGCGATTCGGGTGGCGCGTTTGGGGCGTGAATTAGCAAAGCTTGTCGGTCAAGAAGATAATAATTTCGTCAAACTCGAAGTGATTCCCGAGGGCAAATATTTACTTCCTGATCCGATCGGAACCCTAGAAGCGGCTGAAAAACTGGTCAAAGAAGGGTTTGTAGTTTTGCCTTACATTAATGCCGACCCATTACTCGCAAAGCGTCTGGAAGAAGTGGGTTGTGCAACGGTTATGCCGCTTGGTTCTCCAATTGGCTCTGGTCAAGGCATTCGCAATTTATCAAACATTCAAATCATTATTGAAAATTCTAAGGTTCCGGTTGTGGTTGATGCGGGAATCGGAACCCCTAGTGAAGCAGCCCAAGCCATGGAACTGGGAGCTGATGCGCTGTTGATTAATACGGCTATTGCCCAGGCTCAAAACCCGGCGATGATGGCCAGAGCGATGAATCTCGCAGCCCAAGCCGGACGACTGGCCTATCAAGCGGGACGTATTCCCATTAGAGCGATCGCTTCCCCTAGCTCGCCAACTACGGGAACAATAGGATAAATAACATTCCGAACAGTCGGCTAGTTTAGAATGTCTCAAATTATTACGATGTATGAGGCTCTTATTGCGATTTGCAACAATTTAACATCATTGCTTCATCAAGATTGTTACAGTGACGTGAGGTTGTAAGTCGAGTCTTAGGAATTCCATTGCTCTCGCATTCACACTAATGCTTACCGTTCTTTGAGGTGTTATTTTATGCAGCAATATACAAAAGACGACGATGGGCGTTTGAATAATTTCGCTCGTGAACCTAAAATGTATCAGGCAGAACCGATGGATGCAGGCCAGAAGCGTAACTATATCGTTATTGGTAGCGTCGGTGCATTTTTGGTTGTGGGTCTAATTGCTTTAGCTTCAGTTATTTCCTAGGATCAAAAAGTAATTGATTGATTTGATGTATTTCAAAGAATTGATAGTTAAAAGCTTGATCGCTAAAAAACAATAGTCAAACTAAAAATCGGTAATGTTTTATCTTAGGAAATTTTCTATGCGAAACATTATCGATTTTTATTTATTACTCTCTTAGAGGGTTGATTTCTGAAGATTTAAGTTGAATTTGTCTTGAATAACAAAAATATTTCTTCCTGAAACCTGTTGGACAAGATTGTAGAAAAAGATATCACGATCGCTTCAGGACTTTAACTTAAGTGACGGTCTAAATCTTGGGTTATTCTAATGCTATTGACTGAACACCAACCTGCATCCACCGCTAAATCTAGCCCTTTCGTGACGACTGATTCACCATCGCCATCTTCATTTTCCGGCGCTAATCGTCAAACTTATTTTCGCCTGCGAATGGCGTTGGGTATTCGTTTGCGTCGGCAGGTTTTTTTTACGGTTTGTGATGATCTGGCCTTAAGAAGTCAGCTTACTCAATGGCTTGTCAGTGATTTATCCCGAGATCCACTGCCTGAAATGGATACGATCGCGAATGAACCCGCATTCAATCAGACTCAATCGCAAACACGATCGCCTGGAATTCGGCTGGTCACGTTAACGCTTCATCCCGATCATCCCGATCTGCAAAAGCAAATTGCTGAATGGTTAGCCCATCGTCGTGGCCGAGTCGATCGATCGCAAATGGCATTCCAAATTGTGGGCATTGATTCAATCACTCGCCAAAGCGCCACAGTTCAACGGCAGTTTATCAATTCTCTTCGGGCACTCGGTCGCCATTATGCTCAATGGGATCTGAATCTTGTTCTATGGGTGACAAAGCCTTGGTTTCACAGCATTCGTCAATCGGCTCCTGAATTTTGGCGTTGCTATACTGGAATCTTTGATTTCACAACCCAAGCGGCTCACTCCGAAATACAATCCTCAGAAGACGATCGCCTCTCCTCATATCCCGTTGCACCGCTAGCCGAAACAGTTCGATTGAATGACTTGACTGAAGCCTTTACCTCGGAATGGCTCAGTGTTTCTTCAGATTTGGCACTGACTGAAACGGTCCATAATCTTGCATTACTTCACCAAGAATCTGCTGATGATGCGACGCTCGCGATGGCGTACCGAACTTTGGGCAATCACTACCGAGACCACACTAGTCCGACCGAAGCAACCTTTAGTCTTGGTATTCGTGCTTACCAAGAAGCCCTCCAACGCGAATCTCAACGATCGCATTCTACTGACAACCCGATCGTAACCGACTTGCTTAATGATCTCGGTAATCTCTACTGGATGCGATCGCGTCAGCAAACCGATTCAAATCAACAATGTCAAGATCTCGAAACTGCCGTTGACCATTACCAAAAAGCCGTCGCTCACACGGACGAAATCCAGGAATCCCAGCGTTACATCATGTTACAAAATAATCTCGGTTCAATTTGGGGAGAATTAGCCCAAAATGTTGATGCTGAGACGTATTTACCCCATTCGATCGCGGCCTACGAGTCGTCTCTTAATGTTCAGAAGGTTCAAACGGCCTATCAAGATGGCCAGCGTCGTGCTAATACTGAAAATAATCTCGGCACCGCTTACTGGACGTTAGCCCAATATCAAAAAAAACAGGCTCCTTCACTTCAAAAAGCGATCGCCCATTACAGCAATGCGCTTGAGTTTTATGATGTCGAGAACTATTCCATGCCCCATGCCATGATTCAAAACAATCTCGGCACCGCATTTTGGAATTTATCTCAATGTGAAACCTTGGGACATTACAGTCTTGAAAACTCCCAAGATTTACTCATTCATGCCATTACGGCCTATAAAGTCGCATTGCTTTACCGAACTCCCGAAGCCCTACCCCTCGCTCATGCCGCCACCCAAAATAACCTAGGTACGGCCTACTGGAATCTCGCGACCGATCGTTTGACTCATTCTGACGAAATCGGCGACATTATTGAATTGACGATCGTTAGCTATCAAGCATCGTTAACTATGGTCGAAGCCCTAATTGCATCGGGTTCCGTCAACTTTAGTTTTGATCCTTTCGCGACCCATTACAACCTCGCAACAGCCTTTAACAGTAGTGTCAAATATGTCACGACGGGCCATCACAATGCACTCCAGAAAGCATTCACCCATCATCTAATTGCATGGCAAGGATGGCGGAATCAACCGGATCAAGCCACGGCTGCAATAAATGGCCTGGTCCAAGTCTTACGCACTGCCCACGATCGGTTAGGCCGAGATGTTCAAAGCAAACTCCTATCGAGTCTGCCACCCCAGTTACTAACCGTTGTAATGCCGAAGGTTTGATGCCGGAGGTTAACCCGAAAGGTTAATACCAAAAGCTCATACTTAAGGACGATTACGACTCATCCATTACGACTCATCCATTGAAGGAATTCCCAAAACTGAAAACGGCAATGCTTTACCTTGATTAGCCAGTTGGCGAACAAGCGGAACCTGGGCAGATTCACAGCCTAAAATCAATAAACTCGCTTCTTCCTGACAAGCGACCTCTATCAATTGTTCTCCCACTTTTCCAAATCGTAGATGAGTCTTTAGGGCACCACGCCATTCTTCAGCTAGACACCGGGCCTGCCATAGAATCCGATCGGCCTGCTCAAACTGACGGGATTTCTCTAAGGCTTCTTGGCGAATGGAGGGCTGTTGAGGCATTGCTAACACGGACGTTCGGCCTTTTGACGATCGCGAGCTTCGTGTGGGACTTTCGGTCACTACGTCCTCTGAAACATAAACCATTTGTACGGTCACTTGTTGACTTGTGGCAATTTTGGTTTGGTGTGCAATCCATAGGGTCAAGTCTAATGCCGCCTGACTGTTAATGGAACCCGAATAGCCTACAACTAGATTTACAGCAGTTAAGGGGGAGAGTTCAAAGGTTCGACTGGGAATCAACAACATCTGGCTCACTAAGTCCGATCGATCGAGCGTCGCTTGAAGCCGAGCCAGCATGGACAAAACATTCACAGTTCAGACCTCTTCAAAAAGAATGAGATGGATGAGAGATGATTTTCGCCTGAATCAATTCTTCACATTTTCAGAGAATTGGAAAGTGATAATGAAAATCATTGGGCTGATCCTCATAAGTTTGTTCAGGTCTAAGATCGCTATTTAAAATTTCAAAAAAATAAATTATTCTGGGTAACCAAACTTACTGGGTAGCTTTGTGCACTTACCTACGAATGGCACGATCGTCGATCGATAACTACTAATTCAAAATAAAGCACTTTCATGGTTAAAACTGTTGCCTTCACGACAAAGTTTACTCTTCGTATTAAATGCTACAAATAAAAATTAGTTGTTAATCACACTATGAATCTATAGTCAACATTGTATATTTACCTAGAGGCCGATCGGGTGAAATATGTATAAAGATTTGTGAACATTTTCTCCGATGATGGATGTATTCAGATTTTAAGTTTCAGAATTTGAGTAAAAACAATTCTCTTACTTCAGATCTCATAGAATTTTGATATTCTTGTTTATTCCTGATTGATCTTGAAGACATTCTCAAAAATTATATTGATGTTAGAAATATTCAATCGTTTGATTTATTGTATTTTGAACCATATTTTTGAATCAAACTATACTGATGTTTGGTGTGGTACTAGACACTATTTAAATATATAAATTTCCCATACGATCGGACCAAAAAGAATCCTATTCGGACATAAGGTCTAAATAGGATAAATAAAAATTTTATTGAACTGTAATTACTCGGCTGGGGCGATCGGTAGTACGCTAAATCCTTCTATATTACGCCGAAACCCTTCGACTGCTTCATTATATTGAATACTCATTACCGCCTCGACATTCTCATGGGGACGGGGAATGACGACCCAAGTAACCAAATGGCCACCTACGGTCTTTTGGGCTGCTTCAACCCCGGCTTGCATGGCCGTATTTACATCCGAAACATCGCCACGGATATTAATGGTATAGCGCGCACTTCCCGCCCGTACATAGCTAACGAGTGTGACCCGTGCTGCTTTGACCATGGCATCCGATGCTGCCAATACGGGCGGAAATCCGATAGTTTCGAGTGATCCAACTGCTTGTGGCATTCCGCCGCTCCTAAAATATGCCTCTAAAACACGTATCTAAAATCTATCTAGAGACGCTGACCGTTAATCATGCTGTAGCCATTCACGGCTGAACGGAAAACTTCTACCGATTCCGTGTATTCAATATCCATTACGGCTTCTACATTTTCATGGGGACGCGCAATAATTACCCAAGTCTCCAACACGCCGCCGGGAGTATTCTGAGCCGCTTCGATGCCCGCTTCCATGGCCCGCTTGACTTCGGAGACGTCTCCGCGAATATTAATGGTAAAGCGCGCACTTCCCGCTTTCACGTAGCTCACAAGCGTCACCCGTGCTGCTTTGACCATGGCATCTGCTGCCGCGAGTACGGGGGGGAAGCCTTTTGTTTCGAGTGATCCAACTGCTTGTGGCATTTGCGTTCCTAAAAAATGGTTTCGTTCAATTTACCTCAATCTGCGATCGTTAGATCCGAAAGGGTTCGGCGGTTGCGGCATAGCAGATGGGCAACACGGCTTCTAGGTTGTCCGGTGGATTGGGGATAATCACATGGCTCACGACTTCCGCGTCGCCGGGGAGTTTGGCAACCATTTCAAGCCCTGCTTCCATCGCCGATCGGACTTCTGCAACAGGTCCACGAATTGAGACCATGTATCGGCCACTGGCACAACTTTCGTAGTTTACGAGAGCTACACGTCCGGCTTTTAACATGGCATCAGCAGCGGCTAGGACAGCGGGATAGCCGATAGTTTCAATCATTCCAACGGCCATGGCCATGGGGAGTACTCCAGCGCTAAATCGAATGGTGAGATGTAAACGCAGTGTTTGGCTTACGGTTACGAAGTATACCCTGAATTGGTGATGAAATAAGGCTTTATCCTTATGACTAGTGAGGGAAAAATGGTGCTCAGGTTTCAGAATATTTAGGGTGTGTGAGGTGATTGTTCGATCGTCTGTTTGGGATCAAAAATGCGATCGGTCCACTTTTATAGTTTTACCGAAATCTAGTTTTTGGTGAGTGTAGAATTGGGGAAATGCGATCGGTTTTACCTGCTGCTATGACTGAAGAACAGAACTTGCCGGATTCTCAAACGCCTGAATCAGATAGTGAAAAGACAAGTCGGAAATCAACGGGTCGTTATGTGGCGCGACCAGTGCGAGAGTTGGTGAAGTGGGCACCGTCCGGAATGGCAGGATTTCCGTTACTGTCGTTTATGGTTCAGCAGGATTGGGCACAAGCGTTAATGCTGTTTCCCGTGAATGTTATTGCGGCAGTTTGGTCGGCGTATAGCAATGGATTTATTGATACGCTGGAGGGCATTTATGCAGAACGATCGAAGACGGATGCCCGATCGCTTGTGAAATTTATGGATGCGGCGAACGAATCGCTGAGATGGCAGTTGTCTGGATTTGATGCGAAGTATTTGAAACGTCAGGCTGAACGGCATAATGATTACTACGGGACGGATGATACGAAGCAACCGGAAGGGATTTTTCAGGTTGATTTAGAAGATGTATTTGTGCCATTGCGATTGGATTTTTCAATGGGCGGTTTTCAGCAGCGCGGGCGAAAGAAGATTGAAGATTGTGAGGATGAGAGTCTTGAGATTTGGGATGTGTTGAAACGATCAAAAACGGTCGGTGCTTATCAAAGTCTGGCAATTTTGGCTGATGGTGGGTCGGGGAAAACGACGATGTTGCGATGTGTGAGTTATTTGTATGGAACAGGTGGTGCAAAGAGGTTTGGGGTGCCGAAATTGTTGCCATTTTTGTTGTATTTGCGGCAGTGGCGAGATGAGATTGCGACGACTCCGGAGATGACGTTGGCGGAGTTGATGGAGAAGTCGGTGCGGGATTTGCGGGATTGGGGGACGGTGAAATTTCCGCCGCAGTGGGCTGAGAATTTGCTGCGGAATGGTCGGGCGTTGATTATGTTTGATGGATTTGATGAGGTTGCGGATGCTCAACGTCCAATCGTGGGTCGTTGGATTAGTGATTGTATTGAAGATTATCCAAAGTCATTGTTCATTTTGACTTCGCGGCCTGCTGGCTATGATGCCTACAAGGAACATGCTTCGGAAACGCTGACGACGTTGATGGTAAGGGAGTTTTCGGAGACAGAACGGGATATGTTTGCGCGGAAGTGGTATGTGGCACAGGAGCGGGTGCGGCGGGGTGGGAAGATGAAAGGAGGCGCAGGATCGGGCTGGGCGAAAGGCGGAGAATTTGATTACGCAGATTAAGGAGTCGGAAGAATTGCAAAAGATGGCGGTGAATCCGTTGCTGTTAAATTTGTTGGCGCGATTGCATAATTTTTGTCCAAATGAATTGCTGCCCCAACGACGAACGGAATTGTATCAGGAGATTTGTGATTTGCAATTGGGGGCACGTCCGGCGGCGAAACGAATTGTGATGTTGTTGAATAAGCCGCAGAAACGACAGAAGGTTTTGCAGGCGGTAGCGCTGGAGATGGTGGGAGGGAATACAGTGCAAATAAAGCGGAGAGTCATGCTGGATTTGATGATGAAGCCGTTGAGCCTTGAGGACAAGGGGGCGGATGTGGGGGTGTTTTTGCAACAAATTTCAGAGGTGAGTGAATTGCTTTATGAACCTGTGCCAAGGGAATATGCGTTTTCTCATTTGAGCTTTCGGAATTATTTTGCGGCGTTGGAGGTGAGTCGTGCCGGATTAGTTCAGCATTGGCATGAGGATTGGTGGCGGGAGACGGTGTTGTTGCACAGTATGATTTGTGAGCCGATGGAGCTTTGGGCGTTAGTGAAGGCTGCGATTCTAGAACATCCAGGGAATGTGCATTTGGGGTATGACTGTTTGGTTCGGTATTCGGGTGAGGGAATTAAATCGGATTGGATTGATGAGATTCAGACATTGCGTTATGAGATGCTAAAACAGCTAATGAAGGAAGAAAAGTGGCGAGAAGCAGACCAAGAAACCTATCGGCTAATGATTTCTACTTGTGGCAAAGATCCTGGGCAAGGACTCACAGTTCAGGATTTGCAGATATTTCCTTGTGAGAATTTGAAAGTGATCGACGACCTTTGGGTGACAGCAAGTAACGGCCATTTTGGTTTCTCAGTGCAGAAAGAGATCTGGAAGAAATGTGTGAGTCTGATGGATTGCTCAAAAGTGGACGATAAAGACGATAAAAAAGTCATAAAGGAGCAGAAGAGATTTATAGAGGAGCAGAAGAGATTTATAGAGAAGCAGAAGAGATTCATGGAACTAGTAGGATGGCAATCGGGGGATAACTTCGTGGACTACAACGACTTTAACTTTTCATCGTCTAACTCCCCGATCGTAGAATTACCGTTTAGTGGAGTGGGGCGGGGGGGGAATGGGCTGTTATTTATCACTCTTTTCTCGCGCAGCGACTTGTGAGCTGTAGCACCCAGGGAATTTAGCATGAAGAATGTTGAATTGAGAATGTTTTATGAATCAGAACTCTAACCCGAATTGAATTAAAAAAAGGGACGATCGGTTATGGTCTGTCTTTGATCATTGGAATCCATCAGCTACAATGAGAAATAAATCACTGTTTAGCCATCATGACCCATATCACTCTGATTGAAGCGCAACAGCATTTACCGGAAATTATCGCAGGACTCACCCCCGGCGAAACCATTCAAATATTCCAAGACGATCGCCCGATCGCCCGTCTTACTTCGGAAACACCAACACTTCGTAAACCTCGTAAACCCGGTAGCGCGATCGGCACATTTACGATCGTCAGTGATGATAACGAGTATTTACAAGACTTTAGTGATTACATGCCACTTGCTTTTTCGATCGGCTTTTGATCGCTCAATCGATCGTTGAAAATATTCCGATTATCAGTACCGATGGAATATTTGATTCTTATGCTATCAATCGAATTTGGTAAAACGATCGATCGTCAAAGACCGCTTACAGGCCATCGAAACCATTCTAATTAAACTGAATTTAAATTCAACAATTTCTTAAGTTGAACCCCGATCGCACTCTTATCAAAAATACTCAAACATTCCGATCGTAAATACTTACCATCCGATCGACGATCGTTGCCCTTCAGCATTTCAATCGTCGCCATCGCTACCGCCGCCGGATCTCGGTGTGGAACTTGCCAGCCCAATCTCCCATCTTGCAAGGGATCTGCCGACCCATCCGCATCGCCCGACAGCACCGGCACCCCGCAGGCCATCGCTTCTAGGTACACAATCCCAAATCCTTCCTGGGACGGCATAACGTAGGCATCGGCGAGATTGTAATGGCTGACCAAATCGGCATCAGCGACAAATCCAGCAAAGACAACCCGATCGCTTACGCCTAAGTCTTCCGCAAGCTTTGCCAAACGAGGTTGATCGTCGCCTCGTCCAACAACGAGATATTTTACATTAGGAAATTCTGTCGCGATCGTTGGTAATGCTCGAATGGTCACATCCACGCCTTTATAGGGATCCCCCGACCACAACCGCGCCACTGTCATGAGTACTTTGCTATGTTCAAATCCATAATGATGGATCAAAAGCTCGTTTTTTGATTGAGGTTGAAATGCTCGACCATCTACCGCACAATAAAGGAACTCAACTTTCTTAGATTCAATCTGATTTGATGCACAAAGCCGATCGCGAGAATAACGGCTAATGGTCCAAATTTTGTGACTGGCTCGTAATGCTTTTTGATGGGATGCACTGAGCGGTTCCCACACTTCTTTTCCGTAGGTCAATACCGTGAACGGAATCCCAAAAGGTTGACAAATAGAATGGATGATTGGCGCAAGATTGATGTGGCCGCAGTAGATGTGGGTAGGGCGCGATCGGATAATGTAGGCCAACAGAGATGCAATTAATTTAAGACGACCAATGTTGGGTGAAGTGGTTTTAAAATACTGAAACTTTAGAGATTCCGTCGTATAAGGATTTTGGCTAGTGTGACTGTCCCGCAATAGAAATACATCGGCAACAGTATCATTTAGCGCCGAGGGCAATGCGCCTAAAATATCGCGAACATAGGATTGAATGCCGCCTTCACAGGACAAAATCTCTAGGAAAACAAAGGCGATGCGGGACATGGCAAGATTTGGGCTAACAAAAATTGGGCAAAAGAGCGGTGGGGAGTTAGGGCAATGATCGAGTGCGATCGGCTCCTCAACTTCACCATAGCCATCATGCCCAAAATCAAGGCGCTCCTATCGTCATAAGCTCCGACTAGGCAGGCTTCCGGGCCGACTTAATCATACGAACTAGCGTAGTGTGGGCATCTTCTGAATGCTCTAAAGTATGATCAAACAAAACCCGCAACGGCGTAGATGTGCCATTTATTTCAGCCGTCAGGTCCATGCCAATCGGATCGATCGCGACCATAGTGGCAGAGGTAGCATCGGTGGAGTTCCCATAGACTTTGGCATAAAGCAGTACGGCTTCTGCATGGTCATCGTTCATGTGGGCGCAAATGCGATTGCTGATAGCAGGGGTAATCGGGTCGGCAGCCATTAGTAAAATCCTAGGTTTGATTGCATCTGTTCCTAGTTTACCAAAATTTGAGATTACCGAAATTTGAATTAACAATCTCGCGATCGTCTCAAGTTTGGCGTTATTGTCTGAAGGTATTGCCCAATCATCTAGTTTTATCATGGCCCAAACCTACAAGCTCCATCCAGATAACCCGCAACAACGAACCATTGATACCATCGTGTCGGCACTACGATCGGGTTCGGTGATGTTATATCCCACTGATACGGTATATGCGATCGGCTGTGACCTGAATTCAAAAACCGCTGTCGATCGCGTCCGCCAAATCAAAAAAATGTCGAATGACAAACCGCTGACCTTTCTATGTCACTCATTATCTGATATCGCCCAATATGCTGATGTGAGCGATAGTGCTTATCGGTTGATGAAAAAATTAGTCCCTGGTCCCTATACGTTTGTTATGCCTGCCACAAAAATGGTCCCAAAACTTGTGCAGCACCCCAAACGCAAAACGACAGGCATTCGGGTTCCCGAAAATAGTATCTGTTTATCGATTATGACCGCCTTAGGAAATCCGATTATTTCCACCAGTGCCTATGACTTGGCCCTGGAAGAAGAATTTGAATCGCCTCATTTTGCGGATTCACGCTTTGAATTGTTTGATTGTTATGAAAAAATGGTGGACATAATCATTGATAGTGATACTGAACCATCAGGCCATTTGTCTACCATGATCGATTTGACTGGAGATAGTCCTGAAATCATTCGTCAAGGCAGTGCGTGGGAAGCTGTGGACCGTTTGA
>JAYUEU010000085.1:0-25437 GCA_043739065.1 Synechococcales cyanobacterium
ATAGCGCGATCCCGTCATATAGCCTACATTATCTCCGATTACGGCACAGGCAAAGCACCCCATCAATAACCAACCCAAATTCAACAGTGTCGGCCCTCCAGGCACCAGACTAATGCCTGACAAAAAACCAGCGGTAAACAGCAGGCTATCTCCTGGAAGAAAAAAGCCAATTAATAAGCCTGATTCTGCAAAAATAATACCCCAAATCAATAAATGCCCAAGAAGTGGACTGGTTTGATTTAGATTTATCAACAGATTTTTTAGATTAGAAGTATCAAAAAAGCCATTTGCAATCAGAGACATGGAGGGGAGATGGACAGCGATCGAGTCAACAAGGATGGAATGCATGAAATTCT
This sequence comes from Synechococcales cyanobacterium, assembly GCA_043739065.1. Taxonomy (GTDB): domain Bacteria; phylum Cyanobacteriota; class Cyanobacteriia; order Leptolyngbyales; family Leptolyngbyaceae; genus JAAFJU01. The sequence continues at coordinate 357 of JAYUEU010000085.1, forward strand.
CTAATGACTGGGAAGTGGCTAGGTCAGTTTGCTCTCTCATTTTAAAGAAATCCGGATGGTCGATCGCAATTCCTTGCCGAGTTTATCCGCAAGTTCATAAAAGCTAAGTCTTTTGACGCTTCTTTTTCCAAATCCATACGCTCAACGCCACGCCCAAACTCACCACCACAATTTTTGAGACTGGAGCGAGATATTGGTCTACCAGCTCATAATTTTGGCCCAAGGTGTAGCCTGCGCCCGTCAAAATTGAAATCCAAATCGCACTGCCTAGAGTTGAATAGGCTAAAAAGGGAGCCAGACGCATCCGAGCAATTCCGGCGGGCAAGGAAATAACAGTTCTCAATCCCGGTACCAGCCGTCCTAGAAACACAGCAACTGCTCCATGACGATAAAACCAGCGATTTGCCCGATCGAGATCCTCTCCTGTCATCCCTACCCACTTACCATAGCGATCGGCCAGAGTCCGCAACCGTTCTTCCCCCAACCAAACTCCTAAGTAGTACCAAGGCATCGTCCCCGCCATCGTGCCTAAAACTCCAGCAATAATTACCGATATCACCGTCAGTCCTGACTCCGGCTTAGTGTGAGCGGTAAACCCAGCCAACGGCATAATTAGCTCCGACGGGATCGGTGGAAAAATATTCTCTGCCAACATCAGCATTGCAATTCCAAAATTCCCTGCACTCGTCATTGTGGTCTCAATCCAGGTTTTAAGCAGATCAGTCATGGTTCAGATTAATAATTCGAGTAAATGACCAAAGTGCAACTCAAGATTAGAACGGACCCTGAAGGACTCGAACCTTCGACCGACCGCTTAGAAGGCGGTTGCTCTATCCACTGAGCTAAGGATCCCCAAAATATGGATTAGCCATCCCGAAAACAACTTCTCTACAAGGAGCGTTGACGACAGATGAACTTTTCAATTTCCAACTACTATAGATACTAATCCAAATTTGCCAGAGTAAAGACTGATTTTCTAATCTCCTCCAAAAATGCAAAAACTTATAGCTGGAATGTGTCAAGCGTAGTCTTTTGACATATAAAGGGGGAGCTAATCCCAGTAGCCCACAGTTTCACAGAATGTCATGTTTATTTTGCGGCGGCAAGATGTTGAAATTTCCAGTGTTCAACATCCTCGAAAAGACCAGAAAATTCCAATCTTGACCTACCAGAGCATGACGTTTCGCCTACTCAGTGTGTTTCAAGCACACCAAGAGGAGGATGCTCGATCGCTTTGGAGAGACTTAACGGACCATCAAGGTAAGGCTTGTGTCTTGCTTGAAGAGCCGGAGCGCTATAGTGTCTGGGGAAAAATTCGTCTGGACCAACTCAATTCTGACATTCCTCCGTCTGGAATGCCTATTCAGGAAGGAGTTTCGCCACTTTTAATTCAGGCATCTCTCTTAATGCTTCAAACGACTTATTTAGATATTGAGGATCTGATGGGTGCTAAGCAGGGGACCGCATTTCAAAGGGATATTGCTGGGATATTCCAAAAAGGGCGGTTTCAAGGTGCGATGACACCGGATGAAGTGCAGCAAGTTCTGACGGCGGATCCGTTGAATAGTCTACAGTTGCCTCCTTGGCGAGAGGCGCAGATCATTTTTCTATTACAAGAAATTCATCGCCTCGGTCGTGCTTACTTCGGTAATGCTGGGTTTGTCCGAAATGCTTTAGATGCTCTTCAAGATCTTTCCACCGTCGATCGCACTGCATTCTTAGATTGGCTCGCGCGATCGCCTGCTTCTTCTTTATGGAAGTAGTGGTGTCTGTGGCAATAGCTTTGTGGTAATAACAGTGTCTATGCCAATAGTTTAATTTTTTCATTCTAGTCCTTTGCTTTTGAGTTAATTCCTATGAGCCGATCGGATAAATCCTCCTCAACTTCTGCGCGATCGTCCCGGCCTATTTATATTGCTGGTGCGACTTGGGCTTTTCTAGCCGCCATGTATTTTCTGACTCAGAGTTCCCCTGACCCGAACAAGACTGATTTAGCTGTCAAGATTTATTTAGCTGGAACGGCATTTTTTGAGATTGTTGCCTTTCTTGCTGCTTCTCTACTGTGTTGGCGAAATGTATTGAGTTCTAATAGTGTCAGCGGGAAGGATGTGTGGCTGGGGCTAGGGATTGGGTTGGCATGTTACTCCATTGGTAGTTGCCTGTTTGCCTATTGGGAAGTAGTTCTGGGCCAGAGTCCTGATGTCTCGTTAGGCGACTTATTCTATATTCCGGCCTATTTTTTTCTGATTTATGGCATGGTTATGGCGGTGATTAAGCGCCAGTTAAATTTAGAACCGCTGCAATGGGCGATGGTTCTGGTGGTGGGAGTGCTAGGCATTGTCTTTGCGATATTTGTCAGTAGTGCCCCTAAAAATGCTCCCAGTGTTAGCTTGAATTTCAACTTTTTTGAAGCACCCGCGATCGCACAGGCAGCCCCAACAACAATTAAGCCAAGTCCTGTTGTTGCTAAGCCCACCGTCAAGCCAACGCCACAAGTCAGATCAACACCACAAGTCGCGCCATCCACCATTAAAGTTCCAGTCCCTGTTGCACAACCTCCAGCGAATACGCCAGAGTGGGCTAGCAAAATCGACAGTTTTCTGACACCTTACAAGAACGCCATTAATTGGATTTATATCGTATCAGATGTTTGTCTTGTGGTGATTGCGACGGCGTTGCTGACGGCATTTTGGGGTGGACGGACTTCTCAGTCTTGGCGGATGATCGCGTTTGCGGCCTTTAGTCTCTACATTGCCGACATGTCGGTGAAGTACTTTAGCTCGGTTAATGCCAATTACAGTAGCGGAGGGTTGCTGGAGGTATTTTTTATCTTTGCGGCTGTTCTATTTGGGATTGGAGCGACGTTGGAATATGATTTGAGCCATTCCCGTCGATCGTCTCGTCGTCGGACCTGATTTGAGGATAATGACCTAAAAATGATTATTTTGTAAGTCATTATTTCATTTAGCAAAAAAGCGAACTCAGGTAGGGTTCGCTTTTTATTTGACTATCTTTTATTGGGCTGTAGTCTCTAATAAAGCTTCATTAAAGACTGTAGAGCTGCCCTTCGATGAATAGATAGGTAATCCCTTTGGAACGTAAGTTATCAGATGTTTTGCGAAAAACTTGACTGTCAGGGACTTTAATAACTCGTTCTGTTCGGGCATTGGCAAACCGCTTTGCTCCGCGAGGATTGTCAAAAATAGGGAGTGTCATAGTCTGATCGCTGCTAATGGCGACTTGACCCGTATCCCCAAAGTCTTTCAAGGGGCGCACGACTAGCTCTGCCGATCGATCGACGACAACATAACAAATACGAGGCATTAAGGCTTGATCTAGGGGAATGACTCGCATGAATTGTTGAATATGCAATGCCTTTATATCCCGTTGAGCCTCCGCGTCAGTATAAATTTCTCCATCGTCGTCGTCCTCATCATCACTATCCTCATCCTCGTCGTCGTCACCCTCCTCATCTTCGCCAAAGTCCTCATCTAGTATTGCAGAGATTTCTTCGGTGACTGGAGGTAGAATATCGTCGTCCTCTTCTTCTTCTAATTCAACTGGTCTACGCTTGGCAACACCGACCTGAATGACTTTCCGTATGGGGCGTTCTGGTTCCGGTTCCGGTTCAATGTCTGGTTCAAAGCTGGATGGTTCTAGTTCAACTTTTGCGCTGGGTTTTGCACTGGCTGATGTTGAGATTGGGTTCAGGCTTGGGAAACGATCGTTCATGCGATCGGGAGATTGGAAATTCTTCTGGAAATTCTGTACAAATGCTGGAACCACGCTGACAATGGATTGCTTTTCAGCAGATGGTTTTTCGGGGGTTATTTCTCTGGTAATCGGCTCAATGATCGGTACTTCGATCGGTTCTATCTCAGCATTCGTCTCAACGCTATTAGCCTCAACGATCGGTTCTGATATCGGTTCTGATGTTGTCCGTCGTCGTCGCAAACGTCTGCCAGAAGAATCTAATTCTTTTGTAAGAGTTAGGACGGGTTCTGGCTCTGGAATCGTTACAAGTTCTGGAATGGCTAGAGGTTCAGGGGACTCTAGTAAGGCTGGAATGGCGATGTTTAGAGAAGGAGTATTGTCAACGCCTCGACGCTTTTGCTGAATGAGACGATCGTATTCAACGCTCTCGATGCCTGCCTTCAGAATGCGGCTAATCGTTGTGTTGCTTACTCCGAACTGCTCAGCAAGACTCATGGCGGTCTCACCGGATTCGCGGTACAGGCCCACAATTATTTTCTTTTCTCCGTCGTTCAGTCTTCTTGCGCTCACGGGGTCTCTACTGGAGAATCTACAACGGTTTGGATATAACTAACTCTATTCTAGGGCTAAGTGCCAATTGTTCACGTTATTGTTCATGGTTGCATTTTAGTGCGCGGTGGGAAGTTGCGGGGTACGATCATAGTAGGGTAAATAGCGGCGATTGGTTTTTAATCAACGATTTGGGTATGGACTATCACCAGTGTTGTAACATTTTAGATTTGGTGCCTCCGGTGACGCAGGAGGATGCAAAGCAAGCTTACAAAGACCTTGTACAGGTGTGGCATCCTGACAGATTTACCCACAGTCCTCGGTTACAGGAGCGGGCTGAGATTAAGTTGAAACAGCTTAATCGGGCCTATGAAACCTTGGTTCCACTGCTGCAAGCTCAGCAAAAACTTAGACAAAAACGAGTCGATCGTAGAACCGATCTTAGAACACCTGAGACATCATCACACTCTAGTCAATCTAAGCGATCGCCTGATCCCCAGGTGTGGAATGTGGCATCAAGCTTTCATGATGCAATGCGATCGAAACCATCGAAAACCTGGTTCGATCGGTTGAGTTTAACCGCTAAGGCTCGGATATATGGCCTTATTTTGATGCCGGGTGTGATTGTTTTAGTATTTCTGATGTTGCAGTTGGCGATGGTGTTTGTAGCTTATCCGCAAGTATTCGTGATTTTGGTGGGTACGATTGGATTTTATTACGCCCTGCGAAAGCTCTCGGAATATAGTTCTCGATCGTAATTTTAAGATCCTAGTGATTTTATTGAGGGTCTATTTCATATCCAATTCGAGATTACAATATTTAAGAGACAATATCTCAGGGCCAGTATCTCAGGGCAATTCAGAGTGACGAGTATGGAAGCGGTGAGCGATTTTTTTGATGTTGTAGTTGTGGGTGCGGGGCCAGCGGGTGGGCATTGTGCGCGGAAGCTGTCGCAGTTGGGGCATCATGTGTTGCTTATTGAGCGATATAAGAATTTTAATGTTAATAGTTTTTCGAGTTCTGGAACCCCAAATGAAACATTAACTAAATATCAAATTCCTGAATCTGTTGTGGGTAGTTTTTGGAATGAAATCTCTATTGTTACGTCAAAGCAAACTGGAAAATGGCGATCGCCTCAAATTCAAGGAAGTGTTCTAGATTTTGCTAAGTTACGATCGTTTTTAGCGGATGAAACCAGTGCCCATGGCGGTGAAGTCTGGCTGAATTGTTTGTATGTTAGTCATAAAACTGTGGCTTGTGAAAAAGGCGATCGGACCATAGTTCAAGTTCGCCGCGATCGGACTGATGTCGTGATTGAGACGCGATTGTTGGTGGATGCGACGGGACCAAATCGATCGCTGATGTATGCCAACCTGAAGGATCAACCGGAATTGATTACGGGAACGGGTGTGGAGTTTTTGATTGAAGTGGATGAGGCAGCTTACGAGCGTAGTGCTAACGCATTAACATTTTTCTTGGGCTATAAATGGATGCCGAAAGGATATTCGTGGATTTTCCCCATGGGCGATCGGCGATTGAAGGTTGGTGCGGGTATTGTTAATTTGCCCCATGAATTTGTTAAAGAAATGCAGCCATTAAAGCATTATATTCAATTGATTATTGATGAATATATTAAACCTGCAGAGTATTCTATTGTTGAACGTCATGGGGGCACGGTTCGCTATAGTTTGGGATTGAAGGATAAATATGTTGAAGGTCCGGTGATTGCTATTGGGGATGCGGTTTCGACGATTAACTTTTTGGGAGGTGAGGGAATTCGTCATGCGATGCAGAGTAGTGAGATTGCGGTGAAGTATATCGATCGGTATTTGAAAGGGACAGTACAAAATTTTGAGGGCTATCAACAGGAAATGCATCAGGTATTCTTGAAGTCTTGGAGTCTTTCTGAAAAGCTAGGATTGAAAAAGTATTTGGCGGATTCTGACCGATTGGTCGATCGGGTGGTGAACTATCTTCGGCCATTGAAACTCGAAGATGTTGTTGATATTCTGTTCTATTATAAATTTGAGAAAGCCTCGAAGGGATTGGGAGCTTATCTGTGGCGTAAGCTGCAATCGGTAGTTACTAAGGTTTTTAAGAAAGTCCGATCGTCCCTTTTGTTTCTAAAAATCAAATAATCGTATTAAAGTTAATTTAAGGGATTTATAGGAATTTGGAAATGACTGAACTGAAGACAACGATCGGAATTGGGCTAGTGGGAACGGGTTATGCGGCGAAGGTGCGGGCCGAGGTCATCAATGCAGAGTCGAGAGCTACGTTGGTTGGGGTCGCAGGAAATACTCCCGATAAGCTTGCAAGTTTTGTTGAAACGCATCAAACTCGTGCCTTTGAGAATTGGCAGGCATTGATTAATTCGCCGGATGTGAATTTGGTCGTCATTTCAAATTTAAATAGTGAACATGGTGCGATCGCGCGGGCTGCATTATTTGCTAAAAAGCATGTTGTGGTTGAGTATCCTCTGACCTTATCCGTTTCTGAAGCCGAGTCGTTAATTGCATTAGCAAAGAATCAAAATTGTTTGTTGCACGTTGAACATATTGAACTTTTAGGCGGACTGCATCAGTCATTAATTTCCCATTTGCCGAAAATTGGTCAGCCATTCTATGGACGCTATACAACCGTTGTTCCGCAGCATCCAGCACCAAAGAAATGGACGTTCAATCATGAGATGTTTGGGTTTCCATTAATGGGTGCGTTGTCACGACTTCATCGATTTACTCATTTGTTTGGCGAAGTGTCCAGCGTGAATGCCAGAGCAACCTATCAGCCCTCGATCGATCCAGCGTATTACAATTCTTGCCTATGTTCGGCACAGCTTCTATTTAAAAATGGATTGCTTTTGGATATCGTCTATGGCAAAGGTGAATCTGTTTGGGTGCCGGAGCGTAAGCTTGAACTCCAAGGTGAAACGGGTGCTTTGGTGTTTGATGGCGATCGGGGTATGTTGATTCAATCCGATGGTAGTCGTGAAATTGAGGTGCCGGGGCGACGAGGATTGTTCTCTCGTGATATGGCAATGGTTTTGGATCATTTGTTTGATCAAGCACCTTTATATGTGACGCTTCAGCAGAGCTTATATACGATGAAGGTTGCAGAAGCGGCGAAACGATCGGCGGAACTAGGGAGAACTATGGATTTAGGGTAGAGGCGTTTAGATGATTTTATTTTTGGTCTAGACTCGCTTAACCCTTTATCTAGTCTATTTGGTGATCATGCCTTCACATATTCACATTATCTAATGCGTCATCATTATCTAATGCGTCATCATTAATCCATCATCAGGCCACGCTAGATTTAGCTTCAAAAAAATATCGTAGTGTCTTGTAATTTTTGTAGTACATAACCGCCAAAAGCGACTACAATAGGTGACACGTTCGACAACTTCTAACCATTTACCTCGAACCTAACAACGAGCCATGATAAACCACGACGATCGCATTATTATTTTCGATACAACTTTGCGTGATGGCGAACAAGCGCCCGGTTGTACGCTGAACGGGGAAGAAAAGATGGCGATCGCCCGTCAACTGTCAAGGCTCGGTGTGGACGTGATTGAGGCTGGGTTTGCCTTTGCCAGTCCAGGGGATTTTGATGCGGTGAAAAAGATTGCCGAACAGATTGGCACAGAAAATGGCCCAATTATTTGTAGTTTGGCGCGGGCGATTCCAGCCGACATTAAAGCTGCTGCTGAGGCATTGAAGCCAGCAGTACATTCGCGAATTCATACGTTTATTTCAACTTCTGATATTCATTTGGAATATCAACTCAAAAAGAGCCGATCGGAAGTTCTGACAATTGCGGAAGAGATGGTCGCTTATGCAAAATCCTTTGTGGACGATGTGGAATTTTCGCCCATGGATGCAGCCCGATCGGAGCCTGCTTATTTGTATGAAGTGTTAACAAAAGCGATCGCGGCTGGTGCTACGACTATTAATATTCCTGACACCGTGGGTTACATGACCCCGAGTGAATTTGGCGATATGATTCGCGGAATTAAGGAGAATGTTCCGAATGTTGATCAAGCTATTTTGTCAGTTCATGGTCACAATGATCTAGGCTTGGCCGTTGCATCATTCCTCGAAGCCATCAAATATGGTGCGCGGCAATTGGAATGCACTGTTAATGGCATTGGAGAACGGGCAGGTAATGCCGCATTAGAAGAATTAGTGATGGCGTTGCATGTGCGGCGACAGTATTTCAATCCGTTTTTGGGTCGATCGGTTGATTCTGAAACACCCTTGACTCGGATTAATACGACAGAAATTTATCGAACCTCTCGTCTTGTCTCTAATTTGACCGGGATGCTGGTCCAAGCGAATAAAGCGATCGTGGGTGCAAATGCGTTTGCTCATGAATCCGGGATTCATCAAGATGGTATGTTAAAAAATCGGCAAACCTATGAAATTATGGATGCTCGATTGATTGGCCTGAATGACAACCAAATTGTATTAGGTAAACACTCTGGTCGTAATGCCTTTCGTACCCGTTTAAAAGAATTGGGGTATGACTTAGCCGATCAAGAGTTGAATAAAGCATTTGTTCGATTTAAAGACTTAGCTGACAAGAAAAAAGAAACAACCGATTGGGATCTGGAATCCATCGTCAATGATGAAACTCAGCAACCGCCTGAATTGTTCCGGCTTGAAATGGTTCAAGTCTCCTGTGGTAGTAATGCCCAACCGACAGCCACGGTTCGGATTCGTACTCCTGATGGCGAGGAATTGATGGATGCTGCGATCGGAACAGGTCCAGTGGATGCAATTTATAAAGCGATTAATCGGGTGGTGAAAGTCCCGAATGATCTAATTGAATTTTCAGTTCAATCGGTCACAGCGGGTATTGATGCGATCGGGGAAGTCACCATTCGTCTGAAACATGAAGAACGTATCTTCTCTGGGCGATCGGCAAATACCGACATCATTGTTGCCTCAGCCCAAGCCTATCTCAATGCCCTAAACCGTTTATATAGCACCGTGACTAGCGGTAGTCTTAATCGTACTCATGCACAACAAGAGGCTGGACGAGAAGCTGCAAGCATATAAAGCGTAAGAAGGTGTTTTAAAACTCGAAGGTTGTTACGATCGAGATCCGATCCCCCTATACCCCTCTTTTTAAAGGGGACTATGAACTAAATTCTTGTTCCTCCCTTTTTAAGGAGGCTAGGGGGATCGGAATTTCTGATAACAACGAAAGGACGTTTCAAACCCTTCTTACTCAATCAAAGAGTATTCAATCAAGGAGTATTTAATCAAAGAGACGGCGTATCTAGTCGTTGAGCAACATCTAATTCAGAAACAATACAATTACGACCATAATGCTTGGCAAGATATAAAGACTTATCCGCACAAGAAACCAAACTTTCAGGTAACACCGTTAGCGTCGGTACCATACTACACACTCCCATACTTATAGTTACATAGGAACTCACATCAGACGTAGAATGGGGAATTTTTAGAGCAGCGATCGTCCTCTTTACACGTTCTGCTAAATTAGCCGCGCCGTCTGCATCAGTATTTGCCAACACAATCACAAACTCTTCCCCTCCATAGCGTGCTACCAAATCACCACTCCGTTGGACGGTTTGCTGAAGAGCCATCGCGATTTGTTGTAAACAAACATCTCCAGCTTGATGTCCGTAAGTATCATTGTAATTTTTGAAATAATCAACATCACATAAAATTACCGACATTTCTCGACCTTCCCGCATCGTCATTCGCCAAGTATGTTGTAAAAACTCATCAAAGCGTCGTCGATTTGCAATTTGAGTCAATCCGTCTAATGTCGCCAAAGATTCTAATTTTTGATTGGCTTGTCTTAGAGCTAATTCTGCTCGTTTCGCCGAAATTTCCGCCCGTTTTCGCTCCTGAATTTCTATCTCCAGTTCCAGGGTTCGTTCACTCACATCCTGCTCTAGAGTCCGATTATAGTCCTCCAGAATAGTCTGAACTTGTTTGCGTTCAGTAATGTCTAAAATCGTGCCATTCCAAATCCAATCGCCATTATCTTGCAATTCAGAATGAGCATATACTTTAGTCCATTTAATTTGTCCTTCTGGCGTAATGATCCGATATTCTATGTCGATCGGTTGGGTTTGGTTCAGCGCCTGCTTTAGGAAATTTTGTAAGATGTGGCGATCTTCTGGATGCGCAATTGTTTCTACTAAATGTGCATCTTCTAATAATTGATCACGATCTAGACCATAAAGATTCTGAATTTGCTCATCGAGATAAGAGAACCCGGAAAATCCATCCGGTTTAACAAAATAACGAAACGTAGCCCCCAAGCAAGTTTCAGTTAAATATCTTAATTGATTTTCACTCGCTTCCTGTGCTCTTTTCGCTTCCCGTTGCGCTGTAATATCAATCACGAATCCATACCAAACTATGTCACCATTACTAAGCTTTTCTGGTGTTGCATAGCCCTGAAACCATTTTGGCCCGGATGAAGTGGTAAAACAACCTTGATGAATCCAAGGTGTCATTGTTTCATAGGAACGAATCATCTCGGCACGCATCGCTTCACGAGTCTCCGGTACCACTAATGCCCATAGATTTTCAGGATCGGCTAATAACCATTCTGTATTCACATCATAAGTTGCATAAAAATGTGGGCTGATGTCGATTAACCGACTCTTACCATCAGGTGACATTCTGTATTGAAACGAGGCTGGCATTGTTTTAATTAGACTGCGGCACGAGTTGGCTTGCTCTTGTAAACGAAGTTTCTCTTGATGCTGAGCGGTAATATCCTGGAACGTCACGATCGCGCATCGATCGTCATTTTGCCACATCGGCACCGCCTGCATTTCCAAGATCACCTCATTCTCCTGACGCAAAATCATCAGATCATTGACCTTGACGGTTTCTCCCATTAGGGCGCGGCTGACTGGAAGCCGATCCTTAGAATAGCGAACCGAGGCATCCGATGAAGTTCTTCCAAGCTGATAAAATTTCAGGCTTTTCCAACGGAATTGAGAACATCCGAGCAGTGCTTGGCCCATGGGATTGAGATAAGAACAGGTTCCATTTGCCTCAAAAATTGCGCAGCCCATAGGCAAAACAGACAAAATTTTGTAGTCAAAACCAGATAGCGATGATGAGCGAACCGCAATGGAGGAATGGGCAGCCATGTTCATAGGACAATGCGTTTAAATTAAGTTTTTGGAGCAGCAACTATTTAACCAGTGACGACCATCTAATCAGTGATAGTTACTCGAATGTCATCTAGAAATCACTAGTTCTTATACTTCAAAGTTTATCAACCGATCGAATCCAAAGCTCCTCGTACAAATTCGGTTGACAAAAAATACTGCCCCTGGAATTACTTTCTTTAACCTAAATTTAGTAGAAATACCTGATAACTCTCTACTTTAATTCACTCAATATCGATCGTCAAAACAGCTACCACAGCGCGATTGAAGATATTTCCTGCTCTATAAAATGCTTGAAACCAATAAATTCTTAAAAAAATACTAAGATTTTAATGTGTAATGCGATCGTCATACTTCGACATCCGAAGAAATACTACTTTTAGATAAAGTATAAAAAAGTTATTTTTAAACGCCCTGTTTTCAGGGCGTTTTGTTAAAATTCTGAAAAAATATTGACTGAGGCAGGCGAGCGAAGACGTGAATTTATATTAAAAAATACAAAAATAATCTGATACTTAAAATCGTCATAATGTTTATATAATTTAGCCCAGTAAAACTACCGTTTGCTATCTTAACCAAATAATTTAGACTAATCCGCGAATTGTGAATGAATAGTCTCCGCCGGGTTCCAGTTGATAATCTTTTGCTTCTAGAAAGCGTCCCAATGGTTCTTTGATTAAAGCTCGCCCCTGGGACGGTTCTATCGCTAAATGTCCACGCCTAAAATCCCACACAAAGGTCCATTCATAATGCGGCGTTTGCACTTCACCCTCTAGCCGACCCATCTGCCAAGATTGCCGCAAAACTCGAACATTCACATCAGTTTCAGGCAGTCGTCTACTCACCACAACCCACTACTCTCCCGCCACACGATTATTAAATAAATTCATAGCCTTCTCCACTCCGTCCCGTACACTCACCTCCACAGCACTTACGGCAAACTGGTTGACCTCGTGAATTAGCTTCTTTTCAGCGGGGGAAAAACTTCCCAGCACATGAGTAATCGCGTCATTATCTTTCGATCCGATTCCTACCCGAAGTCGGGGAAATTTTTGGGTTCCCAAATGAGCAATGGCCGATTTCATGCCATTCTGTCCACCTGCCGAACCCATGCCTCGCAGCCGCAGCCGTCCGACGGGTAAATCCATATCGTCATACACCACCATCACAGACTCGGGAGATAGTTTGTACCAATCCAGTACCGATCGAATTGACTGTCCCGAATTATTCATAAATGTCAATGGCTTCAATAATCGGACTTTCTTCCCCGCTATTGTTCCCTCACCAAATAATCCTTGAAATTTTTTCGTCTCGGCTAGGGAAATTTGCCACGATCGGGCCAATTCATCCAACACGACAAACCCAATGTTGTGACGGGTGCCATCATATTTCGCACCCGGATTTCCTAAGCCAACAATCAATTGAGGAATCGCAATTAACGGCGTAGTCGCTACATCAGTCATGAAACGCAATAAATAAAATAGGACTCACATCCTATCGCATTCCCGGCAGTTATACCGATTCTTCAGGACTCCGGTTGGCTGTGGCGATCGCTGTATCCGCTTCATCCGCTTTATCGATCGGCAATGGTTCAATCACGGTCACTTCCGCACTTTGCACCACAGGCTCATCGTCAGCAGCAGCGGATAAACTGGGCTGTGATTTTTCTTCAAGTTTGGCTGTCATTGATTCAGATGGCGGTTGAGAAAATGCAGTTTCCAGCACTTCGGCTTCCTTTTTAAACTCATTTTGAAATTCATTAGATGCCTCCTGAAATCCGCGTAGTGCCTTGCCCACACTCTTCCCAATTTCTGGTAGTTTCTTCGGCCCGAAGACTAACAAGGCCAGTACAAAAATTAGTGCCATCTCCGGCAACCCAATCCCAAACACATTCATACGCCACGCGTCTCCACTAATATCCTACTGTTACCCCTAATTTTAACAGCAAAAAACCCCAGCATAGCCAGGGTCTAAATTGAAAAGAATCAATTCTAGTACGATCGGACAAGCACTGGATCCAAACTGTCGCCTCAGATCCAGAACTGCCCAATTTATCCTAGTTTCCCAAGCTTTTCCAGCCCACTGCAAAATCATCCAGCAGTAGAGAATTGTTGTAAATCTGCAAAATAATCAGCAGAAAAACAAGAAATAGCGCCATAAAGACAGCCATAACAACTGTCGTTCCCCAACCTGGGACGACTTTTCCGTATTCTGAGTTTAAAGGGCGGAGAATGTCTCCAAGACGAGTTCGCTGTGCCATAACTTACCTGCTCGTATAATCTCGACAGAAATTGTTAAATCTGCGTTACATTATAGGGGAAAGATCCTCATAATCCGAGAATAAATATGGAAGCTGCAATGGCTCTTAACATTTCCATCTGTGCATCCCTTGTGGGCTTGGCCGGATATGCGATTTATACGGCGTTTGGCCCGCCCGCAAAAGAATTGAACGATCCCTTTGAAGATCACGAAGACTAAGGTAGACGGATAATTTTACGATCGCCTAAAAAATCAACTTACATTGAATACAAAAGTAAGCGCTGACATGTTGTGTGTAGGGCGCTCTTTTTATGAAAATTGTAAAAAATAATGATGAGAAATCGATCGATCAAGCCGGGAGCGGCCTATTTTCTCATTCAATCTATTCCTAAAGTTGTCGGGGTGAAAATATCTTCTGCCTTTAGGAGGATGGCCGGATAAATCGGGGATCGATTTAATTGAGGATGTGATGAATTCGACATTTCAACCATTAACAAAAGAATAAGAGTTATGAAAGTTAAGGTGCATCGCAGTTTACACAATGCTTCTGGCAATATGAATAATCTCCCTGATGATATTTATATTGCCAATTTTGAACCGAAATTAGTTGAGTGTAGGACTATTCCGCCTGAACGGATTGGAATTAATGGTGAATACGACCATGACGGACTCTCGAAGCGGGTCAGGCTTCTTTTATCACAGCAGTTGACGAATTATGTGGAGACCCTTCGGATTTCGCAGCGTGGGCGAGTGGTGGTGGTTATTGGACCATGGGTGACGGAGGAGATGGCTCAGAGAATTATTACTCTCTGTCTACAAGTGGAAGGGGCGACTTCGGTTGAGATTAATGGGGTCTCTCTGGTTCCTCGATCGCGTCCGATTGCTCACATTGAACCAAATCAATATTTGCTAAATGCCTCTTAGCGCTGAATGGTTTTGAGGTTTGTTTAAGCAATTGTTGGTACTGGATGCTGACCGTAAGTCGGCAAGACTGTAGACCAATTAGTCCGATCGCCCGCTAAGTATGCCCGTTGAGCTAGGGATAAAATTTGTTCAACATATTGGCCTTGGTGAACGATCGCCTCGATGACCATGGGGTTAGGTTCAAAATTCTGAAGTTCCTCATTCCACTGTTCTAGGGACATTACCCGATCGATTGTGTCCTCTCCTGTCGTGGTTACAGGCATCCGATCGCCGGGATGATAGATTCCAACATGATATTCTCCCCGTTGAGCTAGAAGCTGAATCGCACAGCTCTTTTCCTGGGATGCAGCGATCGCGGCTAAACTCGAAATTCCAAATAGTGGAATATTAAGCTGTTGTGCTAAAGTCCTCGCCGTGACCACTCCCATGCGAGTTCCGGTGAAGCTACCTGGTCCATGGGCTACAGCAACATAGTCCAGCGATTCCCAGGATACATCGGCCAAAAAATCAGCCAATTTCAAATGTAATAACGCCGATAAGTCACGGCCTAAATCCCAAACCTGCACCCGAGGACTACCATCACGCCCGATCGCTAGCCCCAAATCAGGACTACTAGTATGAATGGCGAGGCCCAAGGGAAAGAGAGTATGGGATGACATGGTTAGAGGAAATCGTGGGGACTTAAATAAACTAGAAAATTCGCTTGTCTAGCCTACCATTGAAGAATGGATCTCCAAATTCGCTGGTGTTCCATTTCGCCCCACCGACTTCTTGAGTAGTGTCATGACTGTTTCATCTGTTTTATCTGCAACTCAAAAACGCTCTGCAACCCAAAAACTTCAATATGCCTATTTCCCGGGCTGCGTCGCTCAGGGAGCCTGCCGTGAATTGGATCAATCAACTAAAGCATTAACTCGGGCATTGGATATTGATTTGATTGAGCTTAAAAAAGCATCCTGCTGTGGATCCGGAACATTTAAGGAAGATTCACAGCTTTTAGAAGATGCCGTTAATGCGCGAAATATTGCTTTGGCTGAACAGTTAGGGTTGCCGTTGTTGACCCATTGCAGCACTTGTCAGGGTGTGATTGGCCATGTGGATGAACGGCTCAAAACAGCAAAGACGGAGGATCCAGCTTATTTTGATCAAGTCAATGGATTTTTAACGCAACAAAGCTGTTCGCCATATCAAGGCAGCACAGATGTGAAACATATTTTGTGGGCATTGGTGGGCGATTATGGATTGGAGGCGATCGCGGCTAAGGTTACCAAAAAACTATCGGGTTTAAAGTGTGCCGCGTTCTATGGCTGCTATTTATTACGATCACAAAAGAATGGGTTTGATGATCCAGTGAATCCACAGTCCATGGAAAATATATTTAAAACCGTGGGCGCAGATGTAGTGATGTATGACGGACGGACTCAATGTTGCGGGTGGCCTTTGTCGAGTTATGCAAGCGATCAATCATTCACCATGGCGGGCGGGCATCTTCAAGCGGCTCTAGCTGCCGGGGCTGATTGTATTGTGACTCCTTGTCCGCTTTGTCATATGCAATTGGATTCTCGTCAAAGTGAGATTGAAAAGGTAATTGGTCAACCGCTTGGGCTTCCTATTTTGCATTTGCCTCAGCTTGTGGCGTTGGCGTTGGGTGTGAGTCCAACTGAATTAGGTCTCGATCGGCATTTGGTTTCGACTCGATCGGTTTTGGAAAAAATTGCACTATAGACTTAGCTGCTACATCAGATTAGCTGCTACATCAATTAGTTATGAAATTAATTGTGGTTGGACCGTTCAATAGGTTTTATGTGGGCGGCGTAATTTGTAATAACTAATCAATTACAATATCTAATCAATCCAATTCACATCAGTCTAAACAGCGAACCTTCCCATGGTAGAGAATCGTAAGAGTCAAGTCGTCACCCAAGGTGCCGCCCGATCGCCAAACCGCGCCATGTTGCGTGCTGTCGGGTTTCAGGATGCCGATTTTGTGAAACCGATCGTCGGACTTGCCAATGGATATAGCACCATTACGCCTTGTAATATGGGCATTAATGCTCTCGCACTTCGAGCTGAAAAAGCAATGCGTGATGCGGGTGGAATGCCTCAAATGTTTGGAACTATCACCATTAGTGACGGGATTTCCATGGGAACTGAAGGAATGAAATATTCCTTGGTATCTCGTGATGTCATTGCAGATTCCATTGAAACGGCTGTCACCGGACAAAGTATGGATGGTGTTCTGGCGATCGGGGGATGTGATAAAAATATGCCCGGTGCCATGATTGCGATGGCCCGAATGAATGTTCCTGCAATCTTTGTCTATGGCGGAACAATCAAACCCGGACATCATGATGGCAAAGACTTGACGGTTGTGAGTTCCTTTGAAGCGGTCGGTCAATTCAGTGCAGGCAAAATCACCGAAGACTACCTAACAGATATTGAGCGCAATGCTTGTCCGGGAGCGGGTTCCTGTGGTGGAATGTTTACGGCAAATACCATGTCTTCAGCCTTTGAAGCGATGGGAATGAGTTTGGCTTATTCGTCCACAATGGCCGCAGAAGATGAAGAGAAAGCGGTCAGTGCTGAAGAGTCTGGTCGTGTTTTAATCAATGCAGTTCTCAATCAATATCTACCTCGCGATATCATTACCCGCAAATCTATTGAGAATGCGATCGCGGTGATTATGGCCGTGGGTGGTTCAACGAATGCGACATTACATTTCTTGGCGATCGCAAATTCTGCCGGAGTTGAACTTGCCCTTGATGATTTTGAAATCATTCGGGCTAAGGTTCCCGTCATTTGCGATTTGAAACCGAGTGGTCGCTATGTTGCTACTGATTTGCATAGTGCGGGCGGCATTCCTCAAGTGATGAAAATCTTGTTGAATCATGGATTGATTCATGGGGATTGTTTGACCGTCACAGGCGAAACTATTGCTGAACGCCTTGCGAATATTCCTGATGAACCGACTCCCCATGAACCGATCGTAGGTCATCCAGTCATCCGTCCTTGGGATAGACCGATGTATGCTCAAGGTCATTTAGCTATTCTGAAAGGCAATCTTGCTGAGAATGGTTCTGTTGCTAAAATCACGGGAGTCAAAAATCCGGTCATTACGGGTCCAGCGCGGGTCTTTGAATCTGAAGAAGATTGCTTAGCGGCCATTCTTGCCAATAAGATTAATGCGGGTGATGTGTTGGTGATTCGCTATGAAGGACCAAAAGGCGGCCCCGGAATGCGCGAAATGTTAGCCCCCACAGCCGCAATTATTGGTGCAGGTTTAGGCGATTCTGTTGGTTTGATTACGGATGGTCGTTTTTCGGGTGGAACCTATGGAATGGTTGTGGGTCATGTTGCACCAGAAGCTTTCGTCGGTGGAACGATCGCATTGGTAAATGAAGGGGATTCAATTACGATCGATGCGCCCGCCCGACTATTGCAACTTAATGTCCCTGATGCTGAGTTGGCAATTCGTCGTGCCGCTTGGAAAGCACCTGCACCCCGGTATACCCGTGGAGTGTTGGCGAAATATGCCAAACTTGTTTCCTCCAGCCATTTGGGTGCGGTGACAGATTTGGGATTGGGTTAGGAATTAGTTTAAAGGGTGTTTGAGAAGTCCGATCGTTCTTGCTAAATGGAGGGACGATCGGACTTTTTTATATACATTTTAAGTACTGTTTAGCCTGTTGCAAATTCTGTATATTGTCGCATTCTGGGCGGATCGCAGCCGATGACTATATCGGAACTTGGAACCCCTAAATCAATCAGTTTTTGTGCAATACCAATTTCAGTCCCATCCTGTTGAACCCAAATTTTTCCATCTTGAATATCAATATGGAGAACAACACCATAAACATGATCGGAACCATGCCAACCCACATAGACAAGTTGATAGTGATCGCGTTCAAGATCAAAAATAGTCTGGGCTTGAGTTCGCTTGTCCCATACTGTTTTTGAATGTTGGGTAATCAGAGTTTTAATCAGTTGGCGATAGTGATCTAGATTTGCCATTGTGAAATCACCTCTTTATCAATGTTATATATCAATAAAGGAACTAGATTTTTGTGAATTAGGTTTTGAATAAATGGATCGATCATGAACTTATTGTAGACATCACTAGGGACGGCTAGAAATAGGCGACGATCGCTTTCTTGAGTGAGTAGCGCTTCTCGATAGGTTATGAATTGTCCAAGAGCACCGTAGAAGGCTGAGATTTTGGAACTACCGAGAAAGCTTTTGATTTCGATCGCAATCTTTTCAGTTCTTTTCTGTGCCGCCAAAATTTTCTCGGCACCTATGTCAATTGCCAAATCTAATCGCCCTGCCTGAAGTGAATAGGGATCATGAGTGATGTCCCAGCCATCTTTTTTTAGGGCTACAAAGACGATAGAATGATAAAGGTTAAAGGTCTTTGGCTGACATGAGATGAAAAACGATCGGATTACATTCATTGTAGATCGCCGCGTGACTTGGTAATCGATTGCAGTGAGACTGGGTGTCAACAATTGGAACACGCTCTTGGAGAAATGCTACGATCGGATTAAACCATTTCCGAAACTCCACCATGTCTAGAACTGCCTTCGATTCACCAAAATATAAATCCTTCCAACTCCCCGGCGCAAAGCCTCAATATAATCCCGATCGTTATGGTCAAGTCACTCACATCGCCCTAGACCTGAAACTCGATATTCCTAATCAAATTTGTAGCGGAACCTGCACGACAACCCTGAATCCCATTCGTAACGGAATCACATCGATCGTTATGGATGCGGTTGATATGGAAATAATTTCCATTCAGGTATTGAGCGAAGATCAAAACTATGATTACGACGGAAAGCAAATTACAATAGCCCTCACCCATGGGACAACTATTGGCAAACCGATCGATTTAGAAATTGCCTATAAATTAGACAAACCCGATCGGGGAATGTACTTTGTTCACCCGAATGAATATTTCCCCAACAAACCAACTCAAGTCTGGACCCAAGGCGAGGACGAGGATTCACGCTATTGGTTCCCATGTTTTGACTATCCGGGACAGTTGGCGAGTTCTGAAATTCGGGTGGAAGTTCCGAGTAGTTTTACAGCAATTTCTAACGGAAGATTAGATAATGTTGAAGATAAATCAAACTCTCAAATTTATCATTGGATTCAAACCGAAGTTCACCCGACCTACTTGATGACCTTAGCGGTTGGAGAATTCAGCGAAATTCGGGACGAATGGAATGGCAAGGATATTACCTATTATTTTGAAAAAGGCAAAGACCACGAAGCCCGCCTCACCATGGGCAAAACCCCGCGCATGGTCGAATTCTTCAGCCAAACCTATGGCTATCCTTACGCCTATCCTAAATATGCCCAAGTTTGCGTTGATGACTTCATTTTCGGCGGCATGGAAAACACGTCTACGACATTGCTCACCGATCGGTGTCTGATTGACGATCGTGCTGCTATTGACAACCTCCGCGCCGAAACTCTGGTAGCTCATGAATTGGCCCATCAATGGTTTGGCGATTTGGTGGTAATCAAACATTGGTCCCATGCTTGGGTGAAAGAAGGTGCGGCGACCTATGCAGAAGTATTGTGGTTGACCCATGAATATAGTTCAGATTTAGGCCGATATTATTGGTTGGGACAGGCGCGAGAATATTTGGATGAAGACAGCAGCCGTTATCGTCGGCCACTTGTGACTCATGTGTATCGGGAAGCTATAGAACTTTACGATCGGCATATTTATGAAAAAGGTTCTTGCGTATATCACATGATGCGGACTGAACTGGGCAATGAATTGTTCTTTAAAACTATGGCCACGTTCCTCCATGACAATGCGCATAATACCGTGGAGACCATAGATCTGCTTCGGGCTGTGGAAAAAACAACAGGGCGCAATCTAACCTTCTTATTTGATCAATATGTCTATCGTGGTGGACATCCTGATTATAAAGTTGAATACAGTTGGGATAATGATTCTAATCTTGCAAAAGTGGCAGTGACGCAAACGCAAGTGAATGATGGAGAAACAGATGGATTATTTGATCTAAAGATTCCGATCGGATTCACAAGCAACAGTGTCAATAACCCAGTCAACAAGACATTCACCGTTCGCATTCACCAGCGTGAACAAGCCTTCTATTTTCCACTGGAATCCAAACCTGATTTTGTGAGCTTTGATGTTGGAAACAATACGCTTAAAACCGTTGAACTCGCCTATCCATTGCCCGAACTCAGTGCCCAACTTGTGCAAGATCCCGATTGTCTTTCCCGTCTGAATGCAGCAGCGGCGATCGCGAAAAAAGGTAATCTTGAAGCACTCAAAACCTTAGAAAAAGCATTGTCTACTGAAATCTTTTGGGGCGTTCGGCTTGAAATAGTAGAGGCGATCGCCACCATCAAACTTGATCAAGTGGGTGCAGTGTTGACCCAGGCGCTGCAAGATCCCGAAGCCCGTGTTCGTCGAGCCGCCATCATTGCCCTCGCCGATCAAAAGACTGCTGCCGCCTACCAATCTGTCAAAGCAATCGTCGAAACGGGAGATCCTAGCTACACAACAGAATCCAGCGCGATCGCAGCCCTGGGAACCTTTGCGATGTCAGGATTGCCCGATGCGCCAGATGAATCAGAAGTCTTAGGGATTTTGAAATCGGTTTTAGAAACGCGGGATGGCTGGAATCAAGTCGTCCGATCGGGGGCGATCGCGGCACTGAGTAAAATGAAAACGTCTAGTGCTGCCCTAGAACTTCTGCAAACTTATACCAATCCTAATATTCCTCAATCCCTTCGCTTAGCGGCTATTCGAGCATTAGGATCGATTTCAACGGGTCAAACACCACCGCAACTCGAACAAATTCTAAATCGTTTGCGTGAATTGTCCTGCGATCGGTTCTTCTTTACCCAGCTCGCGGTCATTTCGTCTTTGGGACAAATGGAAACAACGAAAGCGATTCCATTACTCACTAGCTTTGTGAATCTTCCCGATGGACGAGTTAAACGCATGGCCGAGGAAGCAATTCAACGGGTCCAACGTAAATCCGGCAGCGATGCCTCGGTTAAGCAACTGCGCGAAGAACTCGACAGCCTAAAAAAAGATAATAAAACCTTGACTAGTCGCCTAGAAGCTTTAGAAGCCAAAGGCTAAGGGTTTTAGACTAAAGATGATCATGGTTAAGACCTGACGAAACAGGCGATCGGAACTCAAACGATCGCCTGTTTTATGTGATTAAGTCTTGATTTTAAAATAAATAAAAGTTTTAATAGACATCACATTTCTTAATGATAGGTGTTACATTTATTAATGAATGGCGCTTCATTCCATCCCCACATTTATTTCTTACAGAGTCTTACTCCATGAAACTTAGCAAAATTTTGGCTACCGTGTTTAATACGGATGCTGGTTCAAGTGGATTGAACTATGCCGCTTGGTTGGTATTCCGCGTAGTTGTGAGCGTCATGATGGTTCACAATGGAGTGAACAAACTGGAAGATATTCAAGGTTTTTCAACGGCTTATGTTGAAGTGATTGGACTACCATTTCCAATTTTCTTTAGTTACCTTGCCGCTTTAACTGAGTTAATAGCATCTCCTCTATTGGCATTGGGATTGTTAACTCGTCCTGCTGCATTGGGTTTGTTCTCGACCATGGCCGTCGCACTTTATCACCATGTCTTGGTCGCTGGATTTAGCATTCCTTATTTGGAGTTGTCTGCGGTTTATGCATCTTGCTTCCTATTCTTTGTTGTGAATGGTCCTGGTAAGTTCTCGGTTGATACTCTAATTTCTAATGTGTTGACCAAGCGATCGATCGCCGCTCAATCCAAACAAGAAGAAAGCTTGGAAAAAGCATATCAAGCCTCCAGCGTCAAAGTTGGAACTGGAAACTAGAAACCATCAATTGATTTTCTAGACTTATTTAGATTCCCCGTCTTCCTAACTGAGAAGGCGGGGAATTTTTCACACGCTAGGAATGAGGATTTAATAAGACCGAGATTTCCTGGCAGGCCGTGCGAATGAATTGCGCTCTAGAAACGAACGTCCCTCCTCGACTAAGAATCAGTCGTACATCTTTCTCTTTTCTTAGCTGCGAAGCTGCTTTCTCTACTAGACCGCAATTTATTCGCGGGTGATCTGTGGAGTAGACAATCGAATCCATGAATTACCGATTTTATTAAATCCTCATTCCTTAGTTTTTTACAAATAAGTATCAAGATTTGAATCTATTCTGAGTCACCACCGATCGTTCTTGTAAAATGATACTCATATAGAGAGATGCACAGCAGGATTGAGTATATTACAATTTAGATACAAGGAATAGATTGCCGATTGTCTATCCTATCGAACACATCTATTTGTAGACTAAAGCAAAAACCCTAAAGTAAAAAACAGCGAGGTTCTCGTAATGAAACCAATGATTTGGCGACCTGAAGAAAAAGATAAACAGGTTAATGAATATCTAGAGCATGAAAACCATGCTCCCTATCCAACAATTATTATGTCAGCATTTGGATTGTTTTGTTTAGCAACCATCGTGATCTTGATTAGTAGTTTTTAGTACTTTTTTGATTAGAGCATTTCGATACGATCGGACGAAACTCCCTATGTCCGATCGTTTTATTAATGATGACTAAAATGAGTAATAGTAACCCCACTTCAAACCGTATTTAAATAATTTGCTATTTAAATAATTTACAACCGCCAGTAGTACCTATATACTCTAAAGAGATTAAGAGGGTTTTAGGTAAATTTGATGATCGGAAAAAAGATCGGTAAAAATTGACTCACTTTACTCAGATCACACTAAACTAGAGCGCATCTTTGTATTAGGCATCGTTGCATTTTCTGTATGCTCAATGTTGCATCGTCACTATATCGAGACCACGCGTGTTTGTTAAACGGTTAGAACTGACCAACTTTAAATCTTTCGGGGGCACGACTCAGGTTCCAATTTTGCCTGGGTTCACGGTTATTTCAGGCCCAAATGGTTCTGGAAAGTCAAACCTATTGGATGCAATTTTGTTTTGTTTGGGGTTGGCCGGATCTAAGGGAATGCGGGCAGAGCGATTGCCGGACTTAGTGAATCAGGCTCAGAGTGGACGAGGACGCACCGTTGAGGCGAGTGTGACGGTAACGTTTGACTTGTCGGATGATTTGGACTTGCTCAAAGAAGAAAATATTGATGGCACCGTAACCCAGGCGATCGTTCTGGAAAATAATGAATGGAGTGTGACTCGAAAGCTCCGAGTGACGCAACAAGGGACTTACACGTCAAATTATTTTATTAATGGCGAATCCTGCACGCTCACCGAATTGCACGAACAACTCAACCGTTTACGGGTTTATCCAGAAGGGTATAACGTTGTATTGCAAGGGGATGTAACGCGAATTATTTCGATGAATCCTCGTGAGCGCCGGGAAATTATTGACGAATTGGCCGGGGTTGCGTCGTTCGATCGCAAAATTGTTCAGGCCCGCGAGAAGCTGGATGCGGTTAAAGATCGTGAAGATCGCTATCGGATTGTTGAACGAGAATTGATGGATCAGCGCGATCGGTTATCGCAGGATCGGACTAAGGCCGAGAAGTACAAAAAAATGCGGGCCGAAATGTTGGAGAAATCGCAATGGGAAGCGGTTTTTAAATTCCAGGAAACTCAGAAAAATGTCGAAAAAATCACCGGGCAAATCACCCGCAGTGAAACCGAAATTACGACATTGACACTGCAAATTGAAACGTCTGAAACCCAAATTAAAGTCCTTGGGACTGAACTTGATGCGTTAAATGCCAAAGTCCGATCGTTGGGTGAAGCTGAACAAATTGCCCTCCAATCCCAACTCGCCACCCGTGAAGCTGAACTGAGGCAACTCGATCGCGCTACGTTGGATTTGCAAAATACCGACAAAGAAACTCAAGCCACGATCGCTCGTATTCAAACCGAACTTGCCGAGCATACTGATCTATTGACCCGTGCAACCCAGTCTCAGCAAGCCCTAGAGCAAACATTACAAATCGCCCAAACCGATCGCATCACAGCTCAAGATATTCTCAATCGTGCCCGAGATGAAGCCAGCCAATCCGCTGCTAGCGCCGAAGCCTGGGTTCAAGAACAAACCGCCTTACGTCACCAAATCGACACCGTATTGTTAACGTTGGAGCCGCAGCGCACAGAACAAGCCCGGTTGCTGGAGCGATCGAGTCAATTGGGGAAACAGCTTGAGGATCAAGTTCGATCCCGAGATGGATTTGCTTTGCAATTGCGCGATCGGCAGGTAGAACGGGAGAATTTAGCCACTGATTTAACCCTAGCGATGCAATCGGTGCAAACCTTAGCGCAGGAAATTGGTGCGATCGATCAGGAATTACAAATTCAAAAAGATACTCAAACCCGATTACAAAATGAACAGCGCGAAAAACAGCGTAAACTCGATAAACTGGAAGCCCAAAAGCACGCCATTCAAGAAGCCCAAGGAACCTTT
>JAYUEU010000086.1:0-4204 GCA_043739065.1 Synechococcales cyanobacterium
CCAACCTGACTATGCCTGAATTATTAATTGACTCCATCAACGAGAGGGCACTAGAAGTCGTCGGAGACATCATCCTAGAACCCAGCGCCCAACTCGGCGTACCCGTTATTGCTCAAGAATATGAAAGCGCGATTCAGGCCATTTTACGAGCCTACGATCGCACCCAAAAAGCCGAAGCTTAAGCTTAAATTAAGCCTTAAATCAACCCTTTTTCCGCTAACCATTCCCTGTTAAAAAGCTTAGATTGATACCGACTGCCGCCATCGCACAACACCGTCACGATCGTATGTCCCGGTCCCATTTGTTGGGCAATTTTTACCGCCGCTCCGACATTAATCCCAACAGATCCACCGACAAAAATTCCGTCTTTTTCTAATAACTGATAGACAATCCGAACCGCCTCCCGATCGTCAATTTGCAGCGCATCATCCACCGGGACATCCATCATGTTCCCCGTGACCCGACTATTGCCAATGCCCTCGGTAATAGACGATCCCTCCATTTTCACTTCGCCCGTCTTGAAATAACTATATAGACCACTTCCCATCGGATCCGCGAGAATACATTTCACATTGGGGTTCTTTTCCTTTAGATAAAGCGCCACCCCTGCATACGTTCCCCCCGTTCCTGTCGCGGCAGTCCAAGCATCCACTTTTCCATCGGTCTGGGTCCAGATTTCAGCCCCAGTGGTTTCGTAGTGGGCAAGACGATTAGCCAGATTATCAAATTGGTTAGCCCAGATGGCGTTGTCAAGTTCGGCGGCGACTCGGCCCGATAGTTTGACGTAGTTATTGGGGTCTTTGTAGGGAACAGCAGGAACCGTGCGGACTTCAGCTCCGAGGGTTCGCAACAAATCAATTTTCTCTTGGGATTGGGTATCTGGAATAATGATGAGGCATTTGTAACCTTTCGCATTGCAAATATGAGCTAGCCCGATGCCTGTGTTGCCTGCTGTTCCTTCAACAACGGTGCCCCCCGGTTTAAGTAAACCCTTTCGTTCTGCGTCTTCGATGATGTAGAGTGCGGCCCGATCTTTGACGGAACCACCGGGATTGAGGAATTCTGCTTTCCCCAAAATTTCGCAGCCCGTTTCGTCACTGAGACTATTAAGCCGAATTAGGGGCGTATTGCCCACAGCACCGACGAAACCTGATTTGATGGTGGGGGTAGGCATGGGGAGTTTTGGCGGCGTAGGCATAGGGTTATCGTTAGAAACCATTTTACAAGAATTCCTGAATACCGATCGGTATTCAGGCGGCATTTACAGGTACGGAGCTGGGTCGATCGGTTCCCCATTTTGGCGGACTTCAAAGTGTACATGGGGTCCGGTGGAAAGTCCGGTAGACCCCACAGCGGCGATCGGTTGCCCCTTTTGCACCTTATCCCCTTCCGCCACATAGAAGCCCTGGGTATGACCGTATAACGTCGTAATACCGCCACCATGATCCAGAATTACCGCATTACCATAGCCGCCATACCATTGGGCGTAAATCACGACACCCGCCGCCGCCGCTCGGATAGTGGTGCCCTCATCTGCACCGAAGTCGATACCGGAGTGGAATTTTTGATAGCCCAAAATCGGGTGCATCCGGTAGCCAAATCCACTAGTAATTTCCGCATCCACCGGAGCCGTCATTACCCCGTGTCCTGTGATGATGATGCCTCGACTGTCGCCAATGCTGCGCTGCCGGATGAGTTGGCCGATACTAGTGGAGTCGCGTTCTAGCTGAGTTAGGGCAGATTCTAAGGCTTCGCGATCGGTTTTGAGATGTTGAATAAATTCTTTTTGATAGGACGATTGGGCATTAAGTTCGTTTTTTTGAGCCAAAAGTTGCTGCATGATTAGCGAGATTTCATTCTTTTTCATCTCCACTTGCAATCGCTGAACGTTTAGCTTTGTGGTCTGCTCTTGAAGTGTGGCTAAAGATTTACGATCGGCATCAAACAGCTTTTTAAGGCTATAGCGTTTATCAAGCAGGTCGTTTAAGTTGCTGCTTTTGAGTAAAAGTGAAAGCCCTTGCCGATCGCGTTGTCGCTGTAAAAATTGCAATCGAGCCACCACAGCCAACTGCTGTTGACGATAACTTGTTTCGGTTTTTGTAAGAGATTGTTCGAGAGATTTCAGCGCCTTAGTGGATTTATCTAGTTCTGCTTCTTGAGATTGGAGGGTTGTTTCTGTCGATTTCAGGCGTTTTTGTAGCCCCGATCGTTCTTTTTCGGCGGTGGTTTCTAACTTTTTAAGTTGATCGCGTTGTTGCTGAACTTGCTGGCGTTGTTGCTGAACCTGTTGGCGCTGCTGTTGCAGAACATCTACCTCGCTCTGGGCAAAAATTGCAGACGTACTCATTAAAATGCAGCACACCACTGAAATAATGCAAATCACGCCAAACCGTAACCAATTCACCATCCTCGTTTCGATCCTTCGCTTCGATTCTTCATGGTCCCAACTGCTCCTTTATTATGCGGATAGATTGTACTAGTGACTCATATTCCTCATGGATTGCTTCCACAGACAAACTAGGAGGATTTTTGTAAAATACTTAAGAAGCACGAAGTTAAAAAACACGAAAACTTCATCATAAGTTCAGTGATTTCACTGTAAGTTATGACAATGTAGAAGTTGAGCACCCCAATAATAGGCGGTAGAAATTATGTATATCTCTTAAGAAAGACGCTAAACCCTTGGTAATTATACATACTAGAAAGTACTTCGTTGAGTGATCGTCATGATCGACACGGGACGCGTTCCTTTATCCAGTATTGAACTTGATCTGTATCGCCAAGGAATTTCTGCAGCGGCTACAGGGTCATTAGGTGAGGCGATCGAATGTTACGATCGTCTTCTAAGGTCGCGAGGCGATTTTTGGGAGGCTTGGTATGAGCGGGGTACGGTCCTAGAAGATTTGGGACGCTTTGCAGATGCGATCGTCAGCTATGACAAGGCCCTAACCCTCGAACCTGGCCGGGACGCGTTGGCAAATTTGTGGCTGCGGCGCGGAAATGCTTACCAGTATGGTCTAGGTGAATACGATGCCTCACTCGCTTGTTACGATCGGGTGCTTCAGCTCCAGCCCGAGCAAGTTCAAGGCTGGCACCACCGAGGGAATGCGCTCCTGTATGGCTATCATCAACCTGAAACCGCGATTATCTGTTACCGTCGTGCCCTCGACATGGATCCGCAACTGGCATTGACTTGGCGCAATCATGGCAATGCATTGATGGAGTTGATGCGTTATTCGGATGCAATTGCTTCTTACGACCATTCCCTTTCGATTTCCCCAAATGACGAAATTGCGGCCCAAGCCAGATATCAGGCCCAACAACAACTCGGACTGATCATTCAAACACCAGAGACCCAGCCTGCTTGGTTAATGCCAGATTTGACTGAAGTACAAAATCCTGATGCTCGTAACCAGTCGATCGACCAACCCAACTCAACCCCTCCAAACTCGTCCACCGATCGCACCATTGGGGCATCACTTTTATTGGAAGACGATGCAAATTGTAGTTTTATTCAATTAGTGGACGACGAATATACGATCGGTCGAGATTTAGATAACAAAATTTGTTTACGATCGCAGTTTTCATCCAGATTTCACGCCGTTATCCGCCGTCTTACGACTGAAACAGGTGAAGTTGTTTTTGAAATACAAGACGGGAGTATCAAGGGAAAAGCCAGTACAAACGGCATCTCGATAAATGGAAAACCTGTAGCCCGCGCCTTTCTCAACCATCAGGATTTAATTGTATTTGGTCCTCGTGCGAAGGCTATTTTTACGGCTTTTTAACTAAAATTGCTATGAAAAAACCCTCAATACGTTAGAGGGCTTTTGATAACAATTTTCGTAACAGCTATGATTCTCTATTTCTTCTTTTTCTTTTTAAACAATCCCGTCACTGCTTCAGACATATTGCTCACGATCGCATTCACAGCGCCCTGAACCCCCGGTGCTGGTTTGACTGCAACCTTAATGGGTTCTTCCTTAAATTCCTTATCTCGATAGCCATATTCCAAATTCTGAGCAGCCTTTTTCAGCACAGGGAAAATACGGAATGCACCTTGACGAAGACTCTGTTCATTCGCATAAATAGCCGCACTCACTTGATTAGTCCGTTGCACAGTAATTGCACCCACGGGGAACCAAGTCTTTTGATCCTTGATTCGGAGATAGATTTCAAATTCAGGCAAACCTTGAGCCTTCAT
>JAYUEU010000087.1:0-9840 GCA_043739065.1 Synechococcales cyanobacterium
AGTATTCCTCACTAGAATCCCTCCCAGCAGTCAGGGCTAGTCACAATCGGGAATCACTTTCGAGCGGGCAAAATTGCCAGTATCAAGATTATCACTGATAGGGAACCCATGTTCAAGAACTTCAAAAGATCTACCATGAGTTTTAATACTCACGAGTTAACGATCGGATACTACATATGTTACAAACAATAGCGTCATTTTGTTGTTATTAAGTGATGCCCCACGACAAACTCAAAATTTCGGCCCCAGTGCCTACCATGTTGGCAAGCTCGACACGATCACGCTATTACTGAACTAAAAATGGCTCAAAATATGGCCTCATTGACCTTTCCATTGAAATATGTCGTCACCCCGATCGTTCTTGCGGGCGGACAAAGCAAACGTATGGGCCGTGATAAAGCACTGTTGGAACTGGATGGTATTCCACTGCTTACTCGCACTTGTAATTTAGGCTTAGCTATTAGTAATGTTGTTTATGTTGTGAGCAGCCGAGACTACGTTGGGGTATTGCCTGAGGGCTGCGATCGGATTGACGAGCGGGTTCTCAATGGTCCGCTCTATGCATTTGCGGAAGCCTTAAATCAAATCAGCGATAAACTGCAAACTAATTGGATTTTCTTGTTGTCTTGTGATTTAGCTTATTTAAATTCTGACACTATTAACCAATGGATTTTACAATTAGATCAAGTTTCAAGGGAATCTATTGCCTATCTTGCGAAAAACCCACAGGGATTCTCAGAGGTCCTCTGTGGATTTTATCGAATTGAATGTAAATCGTCACTAATTGAATATATCAATCAGGGCGGACGATCGTTTCAACAATGGCTCAGTTCACAGAATATTGCAGAACTACATTGGGCCGATCGAAATGTATTTTTTAACTGCAATACATTAGAGGAATGGAACGCAATTAATCACTTCACCGAAACCCAGTAATTATAAGAATCTTGGAGCTTCTGATCATAGGCATTTACACGATAACTTTCGCCGTTATATCCCAGTGCAAAGGTTGCCCAATCTCGACGAATTAAGGCCCGATCGAGTCCATTGGATTTAATAAAATTGAACATTGCCATGAGTTGTTTACCCTCACTCAAATGCATATCTCGAACAAAAGTTTCCACATCCCCGTAGCCTGCGGCCTTGTAATTGAACCCCATGACTTGACCCAATCCCCACGATGCAGACTTCATTGCAGCGATCCGATCGAGCGTGCAGGCCAAATACAGTCGATCCCATTCGCCAACGCCACCAATGTAGAGATTACGATTCCAAACGGGGCTAGAAATTGATGGATAATCATCGTCGTAGTCATCATTGGTTAAATCACCGAACCACTGCGCTTCAAATAGAATTTTTGGACGGCTATCGCTATAAAAACCCGATCCCGCCGCTTCGACGGAAACAACCGCACGGACCGCAGCAACTTCACACCCAATAGCATTGGCAACAGCTTGATAATCCGCCATAGCGAGTTTTGGTGGCGCGGGCAGGACTAATGGAATCCCCGGAATTTCAGGTTCCAATAGGAGTTTTGCCGATCGGACGGATAAGGTTTTGTTGTCGAGTTTGTAGGCTAGAGAAAACCGATCGTAAAATTTCTGACTCAGTGGACCCCATTGCCCGTCAGCGACCCCGATGTCATACCCAATGGCTGAGAGAGAGAACTGGATTTCTTTAGCTAGATTAAGGCTAGTGACAACTTGAGCGATCGGGTAATCTTTTGTACCTTGGTAGACAAGACGTAGATTGGCTGGGAGTGCTGAGGCCGGAACGATCGGATCTTTAGCGACAACAGGCGGCGCTGTGAGCAATTTAGTCGCAGCATCCCGAGAAATTTGATTAGTTTCAAACTTAAACGTTGTTGCAAACGCACTATAAGCTGCATCGGTTTTAGCGCCCCAATCACCATCGGCCACCCCAAGCGCTTGTCCCCAGACCGTTAGACGTTGCTGCACTTCTTTGGTAAATGCTGCATTAGATTTGAGAGAATCGATCGGCCAACTAGTTGTTTGATCGGCCAAAGCTTTGAGCGTAGTGGGTGCGATCGGCTTCACAACAATTGGTGGTGGAACGACGACTTTCGGCGGGGTTGGATTGGACAGCAGTTGCCGAGCGGCGGCGGGAGATAGTTCAGTATCTTTGAATGAAAAGGCTTTAGCAAAGGCCGCATAGGCTCGTTGGGACGTTGGTCCCCAATCTCCATCGGGCGCCCCGACATCATAGTTCCAAATTTTGAGACGACGCTGAATATCTAATGCAAGCGGCACATTATCAACCAGGTTTACGATCGGCCAAGTAATCAACTGCGCACCCACATCCTGGAGCATCTTCGGTATCACAGGTTTTGGCGCTGCGGTGACAGGTGGGGTCATATCTTTGAGAAGTTGACGGGCCGCTGCTGGAGATAATTGGCTATCGTCAAACTTATATATCTTCGCAAACGCGCTATAAGCCCGCTGAGTTGTCGGCCCCCAATCTCCATCGGGAGTCCCCACATCGTAACCCCAAGCTTTAAGCCGACGCTGAATTTCTAACGTAAGTGGAACATCATCACTCACGTCGCCGATCGTCCAGGTGTCTGAATTTATTCCGATATTGATGAGAGTCATGGGCTTAAGCTGAAGATGCAATGGGTGACAGGGTCTATCGTAGCTAAAAAATCCCCCGTGGATCAGAAATCTGAACCCCGTGTAGATTAACAATTGCTACAAACTTAGAGTGTTAAAGAATTAGAGATAGTACTACGACTAAGCGGCGGCTTTCTGGCGCTCGTAAAGGGCATAGTAGGCACCTTTTTTACGCACTAACTCATCATGAGTCCCGCGCTCTACCACCACACCTTTCTCCATCACCAAAATCAAATCTGCCTTACGCAATGGGGCAAACCGGTGAGCAATCATAATAATGGTGCGATCGCTCGCAACCTTTTGCAGATTTTGCAACACCTGCTGCTCGGTCTCACTATCCAGCGCACTCGTCGCCTCATCCAAAATCATAATGGGCGAATTTGCCAAGAAAAGCCTCGCCAAAGCCACCCGCTGACGTTGACCACCGGACAAAGCTGTCCCACGCTCTCCCACATTCGTCTCATATCCTTGGGGCTGTTCACTGATAAAGTCATGGGCTGCTGCATTCCGAGCCGCTGAAACTACCGCTTCAGACGAGACATCCGGGCGACCGAGGCTGATATTTTCAAGAATGCTGCCATTAAATAGGAAATCTTCCTGAAGCACCACGCCCATTTGGGTCCGCAACGAATGTAAATCCGCACTCTTCACATCAAAGCCATCGACAGTAATTCGGCCCGCTTCAGGCAGATAAAGTCTTTGAATCAGTTTAGATAAGGTGCTTTTACCGGATCCACTTCGGCCCACAACGCCCACAAGCATTCCAGGCTTAATATCAAAGGAAATTCCCTTAAGAACTGGTTCTTGTTGCGGGTTATAGCGGAAGACTACTTGGTCAAAACTAATTTCACCTTGCAACGGCGGCAACACTAAGCCTGTACCGGGTTCTGCTTCCGGGGCGGAGTTGAGAATATCGCCGATCCGATCGACCGATAGGAGAACCTGCTGGAGATTTTGCCAAAGTTGAACAAGGCGCAGAAGTGGCCCGGTGACTTGCCCAGAAAGCATTTGGAAAGCGATCAACTGACCGATCGACATTTCCTGCTTGATCACCAATGTTGCCCCAACCCACAGAATCAGAAGGTAAGACAGTTTGGTCAAAAAATCGGCAATGTTTCCGCTGATATTCTGGGTTGTGGACGCTTTAAAACTAGTACGAATATAGCGAGCGAATAAGCCTTCCCACCGATCGCGGGATACCTTTTCTGCCGTGTGCGCCTTCACTGAGTGAATCCCAGTAATCGTCTCCACCAAAAACGATTGACTATCGGCACTGCGGTTAAAGGTTTCATTCAACCAGTTGCGCAAAATGGGGGTGCTAACAAGTGTCAATATCGCAAACAACGGCAACACGGCCAACGCTACACCTGTCAACAGGAGACTGTAGTAGGCCATCAGCGCCAAATACACCACGGTAAAGACGCTATCCAAAACAACCGTCAACGCCGTTCCGGTCATGAATTGACGAATATTCTCCAACTCCTGAACTCTCGCCACGGTGTCGCCCACCCGACGGGATTCAAAATATTTCAACGGAAGTCGCATCAAGTGACGAAATAATTGCGCTGATAACGACAAATCCAGTCGCCGCGCGGTGTGGGTAAAAATGAATAACCGCAATGCACCCAGCGTGGCTTCAAAAATCGCCACCCCTAACATTGCGATCGCCATCACATCCAGCGTCGGCAAGCTGCCCTGCACCATGACTTTATCGATCACCACTTGGGTAATCATGGGCGTGGTTAGGCCCAAAAGCTGCATGGTAAACGAGGCGACCAAAACCTCAACTAGCAATCGACGATATTTCCAGACCGCAGGCAGAAACCAGCTTAAATTAAAGACTTCTTGCTTAAGAACCGCTTCGGCTTGCCAAACTTGTCGATCCCACGATCGTTCTAAATCAGCCCGCGACACCCGTTCACAAGTCATGGCCGGATTTATAGGATCAGCGACGATCGCGCCTTCTCCTCGAATGCCATAGATCACGAGCCAATGGGGATCGCTCTGGCCATCTTTTAAAATAAGCGCTGGAAAATCAAGCAACCGTAGCCCTTGCCAATCCGTGGTCACTCGTCGTAAATGTAAGCCTAATTTTTCGGCCCCATCCACAATTTGAGACGGACTTTGGCCGCGAATTTGGCGCTGCACCCACTCTTGCTGCACTGAATTCTGAAGGTGATTGGCCACCATCGTCAGGCAAGCCGCCCCGGTATTGAGTCCCGAAACAAAGGGAAATCCAGATACCGCCTTTGGAGCATCATCGGACTTCGGTAAATAGTTCTGACGTTGCACCGCCCAAAACCGATCGATTTCCGAATGGCGCGCACTGTCCCAAAGATCTCGACTCCACACCAACGTCTCGACTCCATCCGCCGCCGCCCGAGCCTTGAACCCCGGCAAATCCATCAATCCGCCAATCCAGTCACCAGAAGTCAGCAAAATTGACTGATTTTCCTCCGTAACAAGACGAACTTTCCCGGCGACGATCAACAGTATTTCATCAGCATTTTCGTCGCCCCAAATGGGATTCCCCAACCGATACCGACGCAGGTCAGCTTGATCTTTAAATCGAACTTGCTGTTCCGGAGTTAGGAACGAAAGCGGGGGAAGATCCCAGGGAATATTCGTAGTAGTTTCGTTGGTAATCATGGATGGGGGTGGGTGGGCGAGGAGAGGACGATCGTGGAATTATCGACGAAGATTAGAAAAATGGACAATTAGTCATGACTGAAGAACTATACGACTACTCGCCCACTTGGAGTTTCACATCCATTTTTTGCATCTTTTCCGACAACCAACGCTCGAATAACTCATTTCGTAAGGTCTGCTGAAGCTGAGCATCATCCATGGACGCTTCTAAAAACTCCTCTACGCGGAAGAGTCCCCATTTTTCTTCTAGCTCCAATGGCCCAATCAAAGATCCAGGGCTTGCGGCGTCGATTTGAGCGCGAATGGTATCGGGCAATGTGCCTCGGCTGACTGGACCCATCATGCCATTGACCATTTTGTCATCGGTAATAGAATGACGGCGAGCAAGTTCTTCGTAGGTGGCAGAAGCTTCTTGGATTTGGGTTTTCAGTTCTTCGGCTAAGTCTTTGTCCTCAACAATAATGCGGGAGAGAATAACCCGATCGAGAAATAATTTCCGTTCAATAAAATATTCTTGAACTTTGTCTTCGCTGACGACCATTTTCAATTTTTCGACTTTGAAGTTTCCCACAATTTGTTTATGGAAGTTGGAATAGTCAGAGCCGTTTTTCTTGAGCCATTCTTGAAATGCGGCTGCATCGCTGAGTTGTTGCTGAAGACGGAAGTCAATAATGGCCTGCTCGACGACACCTTCTGGGATCTCTAAGTCAGTGCGGGTTTCGGTCTCTTGTTGAAGAATGTGTTGGCGTAAAATACCACCAATGAAGTCTTGAAGCTTTCCAGAAGATTGGAGATGGCGCATACAGTCGCGCAGAGAAATTTCTTGATCATCAACGGTGAGGAGGGCTTGAGAAGTCATAGGAAAATCTGTAAAAGTTACGAATAAATGGACATGATTGAGATTAAGGCACCACTAATCTCTGAAGCATAAGATGCATCTATACCATTGAGATCATTGGGGCTATCACTAGCTTACCCAACTCTTCATAGAGAAGTCCGTCATACTCAGTAATTATTTTGCTTTGTGATCATTTTGTAGGCTGGATTGTTCTTTAATGTTGATCGTCTTAAATACCCGATCGTCTATTTGCATGGCTGTTTTTTGTGGGACAATTGATAACCATGCAGTTTTTGCTGCATTATATTGCAGTCTGGCTAGGCAATTTTTTCCCTAGACTGAACTGAAAGCCATCATTAAGACTTAAAAAAAGGAAAATCAGCTATGTCTCTTCGTCTCGGCGATATTGCTCCGGACTTCACTCAAGACTCCTCCGAAGGCGTTATTAAATTTCATGAATGGATTGGAGATAGCTGGGCTGTGCTGTTTTCGCACCCGGCTGACTATACTCCCGTTTGCACCACCGAATTGGGCATGGTTTCTAAGCTCAAGGACGAATTTGCGGCCCGCAACGTCAAACCGATCGCATTGAGCGTAGATAGCGCAACGTCCCACACTGGCTGGATCAAGGACATCAACGAAACCCAAGGTTGCACTGTTAACTATCCGATTTTGGCAGACGAAGATAAGAAGGTTGCAACTCTGTATGACATGATTCACCCGAATTCCAGCACGGGGAATACTTTGACGGTGCGATCGGTTTTCGTGATCGACAACAATAAAAAGCTGCGCCTCAGCATCACTTATCCTGCAAGCACTGGACGGAACTTTGATGAGTTGTTGCGCGTAATCGACTCGTTGCAAATGACGGATAACTATAGTGTTGCGACTCCGGCAAACTGGACTGATGGCGGCGACTGTGTTGTGGTGCCTTCTATCTCCACTGAAGAGGCGATTAAGAAGTTTCCGAAAGGCGTTACTGAAGTGAAGCCTTACTTGCGGATGACTCCTCAACCAAACAAATAAGAACTAGTAAATAACAGTTTATTAGGCTGAAAAACAAGAAGCCCGATCGTTGAACCATTGAGTCTGCGATCGGGCTTTTTGATAAGAGGACGTTTTGGAGTGCGATCGGATTTGGGATGAGGTGGAAGAGGAAATTTATTTCTCGTAAAATATACTAAGTTTCTCGGTTTAAGATTCCCAGTTACGGGGCTTATACGGAAAATTTTAATCTAAATAATTGTTAGCCATCCTAATTTCGGGGGAATAGTATAAAGACTACAGGTCTGACTCAAGATAGCTGATAGCACTTTAACTGTGCGACGTGCATTATCAAGAAGTGTAAAATCAGCCTTTATCTAACCTAATATTAGTTGGTCAAACAATATGTCTTCCTCTGCCGCTCCTATAGTGTCTTCCTCTGCCGCTCCTAATAAATGTTAAATCGGCTGTTCAATCTGGAAAAGTATCTTCTAATCTGGTTATGGCCATAGCTCCTATTATCTCCGAGGCGCTTGTTCAGAATATGGAACAGGAACAAAAAGCAAAAGATGAAGCCAAAAAGGCAGAGAAGAGTAAGAAAACAAGTTCGTTTAACTAAAAGGCGAGCTAGGGGAATGTCCAAAAGTTCAAAATCACATCCAGGACAGATTTTATATCTGTTTGCAGAGATCCAAAATCATTTGCATAATGGAACTATCCGGCATGAGTTAAGCCAAATGATAAGACATACTAGAGATCAAGAAATCTTAGATGTTTGTAATCGTGCTGCTAAATGCTTGGACATTGAGATTGAAGCCACTTTCTTTAAACTGAATGACGATCAACTTACTCGTTCTCTCGCAATTCTTGTCAATCATTTAAAGTGGGCAAAGGAAAGATTTGATCAGGTTATTCAATTAGTCCCAGAGTGTGACCCAAAATGGATTGATTCGCCCCTCAAAGCTACTGAGTTACAATTGCTGTATTTGTCTAACTACTTTACTCTTCTTGATAAAGTCCCTGACACTACGGATATTGAGGGTGAAGTGATCAGAGTTGGGGATTTAATAGCTGTACCGTGTGAAGACGATGCGGGTAGAGATTATGAACACTATGGTGTGGTTATATCAACTTCCAAAGGTTTTCGGGTAGCACACTTTTTTACGGGAGCTACGGTTAAACCTAAAAATAGCTTAGTAGAAAGGGGCTTTGGATACATTCAGGAAGCGATTTATGAACCGAAATGGACTGTTAAGCAGCATCTCTCTTCAACTATTCCCTATGCCCAGGTTGAGCAACGTATCAAAGAATCCCAAAGGCCAGACAAAAGGATTTGGAACAAACTGACTTACAACTGTGAACACTGGGCAAGAGAGATGGTTGACGGTCAGCCTAGTTGTACACAGCTAGAAAAATGGAAACAGGAAATACGCGATCGCAAACAATCTGAGGACTCTGTGAAGTAAGCCATGGTGGCAAAAAATCTCATCGCACAACGATCGTATCAAGTTGGTGATTGAGGCCAAAAGGATGTTAGCAGAAGGTGAAGGGGCGTTAGATCTACTCAGAATTTTCAGAACATGAAGAACCACCGATCGCATCTACGACGACAAGCATCCTGAAACGAACAGGAATTACATCTAGCGAATTGTTAGGCATTCTTGATATATCACCGATCGCTCCATTCCTTAACGCAAGTTATTTGAAGGGGGCGATCGTTTTTTGAGCTATTTTTCGAAGTGATTTTGACAGGGTGGCTGCTAGTGTTTGCAATAGATTGAGCAAATTGGAAGAAATAGTAGTGAATTCGTCAAAACCCTGGAATTAGTGAAATCAGCCCCGCGAAACAATCCGCAATCTTTAAGTCCAATTCACGACCACTTTTATAAATATCACAAGATATGAAGCAAAACGTTATGATTGTTCACATTAAAGCTGAAATAAGCGCAAAGTCACAGCAGAGTGGTCTTTGTCGTCAGTAACAATCTACGTAACATTTTTGTTTATTGTTCCAATTTTTATAAAAAAATAGCAGATATAGTTATTTTTAGGCTTTTAACATCTTAAAATTGATTTTAGAGCGATTTTAAGATTTAATTAGTTTTCATAGTCTCTTTTTAATCAGATTACGGTGTAATTTAATGTTAAGTCGGTTTTGAAAAGCAGAGCCGATCGCACATACTCTTTTAAGCGACACGGAATTGTTTCTCACCGCCATCTCAGAACGACGCAGTGATAATTCCCTAGTTACCGATCGTCTTTTTCAAATCCCTATTAAGCGCAGCTTCAACCCGAGCGCAGGAGTCAGTCATGAAACTCGCAGTCTATGGAAAAGGTGGCATCGGCAAATCCACTACCAGTTGTAATATTTCTGTCGCCTTAGCAAAACGCGGCAAAAAGGTACTCCAAATCGGCTGTGACCCCAAACATGACAGCACCTTCACTCTGACAGGATTTTTGATCCCAACAATCATTGATACCCTTCAAGAAAAAGACTTTCACTATGAAAATGTCTGGTCTGAAGATGTAATTTATCCCGGTTACGGCGGCGTACATTGCGTCGAAGCGGGCGGTCCTCCAGCGGGTGCAGGATGCGGCGGATATGTTGTGGGCGAGACAGTGAAGCTGCTCAAAGAACTCAATGCATTTGATGAATATGATGTAATTTTGTTTGATGTATTGGGAGATGTGGTTTGCGGCGGATTTGCAGCACCCTTGAACTATGCAGACTATTGTTTG
>JAYUEU010000088.1:0-10261 GCA_043739065.1 Synechococcales cyanobacterium
CGAAATGGAAAGGTGCCACCGTTACCCCGGCTGTGGTATTAGAAGTAAGTATGTATTTCGCGTTGACGACCTGATCTATAAAAATTTGCAAATCTACGATCCAAGAACCTATGCAATTGACTCCCCAAGAAAAAGATAAATTGTTGATTTTTACGGCTGGAATAGTGGCTGAACGGCGTAAAGCAAAGGGATTAAAACTAAATTACCCAGAGGCGATCGCGTATATTTCGGCTGCTATTTTGGAAGGAGCACGGGAAGGGCGGACGGTGTCGGAATTGATGACCTATGGGACGACTTTGCTGACTCGGGCTGATGTCATGGATGGCATTGCGGAAATGATTGATGATGTTCAGGTGGAAGCGACTTTTCCGGATGGAACAAAATTAGTAACGGTGCATTCTCCGATCGGGTGATGATCTGATTTGGGTTGATGATAGTTTCAATCTTATTTCAACTTGTATTGTCCCTGCATTGAAACATTCTCTTCTTTGCTATGGGTCCATTAAAATAATGTCAACAATGCGACATAAGTCTTTTTAATATCTGTATTCCTTACTACGAAATAGTACAAACCTTGCCTATTTTGAAGTTCAGGCAATCTCTATATGTTCTAATTCTTAATTCTGTCTTAATTCGTATTTAAAAAATTCTTAATTTTGTATATTAGGATACACTTGGTTTCCACATCCACTTCTAGCATTCGGGAGATACAACTTAAATATGTAACACCACTGTGGTGCTGGAATTTAAGCTGATATTCAACAGTTTGGTTCTTTGTGAGGATTTCGTCAGATGAATAATAAGTTTGGGCGACGTGAGTTTCTGTTTTTTGGGTCCACGATCGCAGGGAGCTTGCTGCTTAAGTCCTGTGCAACGGCTCCAACCCCCACTACTGGCGCATCTACAGCACCGGGTGCATCCACCTCAGCACCTGTGAGCGGTGATGTTATTAAAGTTGGAATTTTGCATTCCTTAACGGGCACCATGGCAATCTCGGAAAAGAGTGTGGTGGATGCGGAAAACCTTGCGATCGAAGAGATTAATAAAGCGGGTGGAGTCCTGGGTAAACAGATCGTAGCAATCACTGAAGATGGTCAGTCTGATTGGCCAACATTTGCTGAGAAAGCGAAAAAATTGATCCTTCAGGATAAGGTTTCTACAGTCTTCGGTTGTTGGACTTCGGCTAGTCGTAAAGCGGTCTTGCCTGTCTTTGAATCAAACAAGCATTTACTTTGGTATCCCGTTCAGTATGAAGGCCAAGAATGCTCTAACAATGTGTTCTATACCGGAGCTGCACCGAACCAGCAAATTGAGCCATCCGTGGATTGGTTATTGGAAAAGAAAGGCAAAGAATTCTTCCTAGTGGGTTCGGACTATGTTTTCCCTCGCACGGCTAACACGATCATCAAAGCTCAGCTTGCTGCAAAAGGTGGCAAAACGCTTGGAGAAGACTACATTCCCCTTGGCGTTAACGAAGTCAAACCTGTCATTGCCAAAATCAAGTCAGCCCTTCCTAACGGCGGCGTGATTTACAATACCCTGAACGGCGACACTAACGTAGCATTTTTCAAGGAAATGCAGGCATCTGGAATGGGACCAGACAAATATCCGGTGATGTCTGTCAGTATTGCGGAAGAAGAAGTGCAGGCGATCGGTGTGGAATATCTGAAAGGTCACTTTGCCGCTTGGAACTACTTCCAAACTGTTGATACTCCTGCCAGCAAGAAATTCGTCGCCGCCTTCAAAGCGAAATTTGGTGAAAAACGGGTCGTTAATGATCCCATGGAAGCCGCTTACATTATGGTTTACCTATGGGCCGCAGCGGTCAAAAAAGCGGGTAAATACGACGATCTTGAAGCCGTGAAAAAAGCAGCTTATGGATTAACCTTCGATGCTCCTGAAGGTCTCGTCACTATGAACTCAAATCATCATCTCTCCAAGTTTGTGCGAATTGGAGAAGTAGTTGATACGGGTCTTTTCAAGATCGTTCAGGAAAGCAAAGAGGCCGTCAAACCATTGCCTTGGAACCAATACGTAGCGGAAACTAAGGGCTACTCTTGCGACTATTCCGATCCTGCGAAGGGTGGTAAGTTCAAAGCGACTTAGTTTGAATCAAGTCCCGATTCCCCTAACCCCCTCAATAAGAGAGGACATGATTTGGAGTAATTTCAGAAGATAATTCTAAAAGTTTCTCTTATTCTCACAGTCCCCCTTATCAAAAGGGATTTAGGGGGATTAAATCTATGCTAACGACCATTTGATTCTGCCTTTTAATCATTATCCGGAGTCCCTGCTGTGTGGTCTGCATTAGTTGATGGTTTGTTTAGTGGTGTAAGTATTGGGTCTGTGCTGCTGCTGTCCGCGTTGGGATTGGCGATCGTTTTTGGACTCATGGGTGTGATCAATATGGCCCATGGCGAACTCATGATGTTAGGAGCCTACACGACAGTTTTAGTACAAGGCACCCTCAAAGGAACCCCGTTGTTTGATAGTTATATTTTTGTTGCGCTGATTGTAGCCTTTATTGTCACTGCCGTATTTGGTCTCTTTTTAGAACGCACCGTTATTCGATATCTTTACGGCAGACCTCTAGAAACCCTGCTCGCTACTTGGGGTGTGAGTTTAATGTTGCAGCAATTTGTCCGGAGTGTAAGCTGGCAGTTCATCATTGGCACCGCGATCGCCGTCGCTCTTTTCTATGGAGGCACGATCGGGATCAAACGCATTCCCGCTAAATTTCGTAATGTGAGTACGGCGGGGATTGGTTTAGTTGCAGGTACGATCGCCCTTCAAATAAGCAATGCATTAGGGAATATGTACGGTTTGCTCATGACCAAACCCTGGTTCGGCGCACAAAATCAAGATGTCACGGCTCCTCAATGGTTACGAGGGGGATTGAAACTTGGGTTTGTAGATGTTCAATTCTCCTATGTGCGAATCTTTATTATTGTATTAACCGTAATTTGTCTTGCGGCGGTCTATTTCTTTCTCAATCGTACTCAATGGGGTTTACGAATTCGGGCCGTGACGCAAAATCGGAGTATGAGCGCTTGTTTGGGAATTCCCACCGATCGAGTCGATGCGTTGACCTTTGCGGTGGGTTCTGGATTAGCAGGCATTGCGGGTTGCGCGGTGAGTTTGCTCGGTTCTGTAGGGCCAAATACGGGACAGAACTACATTATTGATACCTTCATGGTCGTTGTTGTCGGTGGGGTTGGAAATCTCGTTGGAAGTATTGTTGCCGCGATGGTGATTGGGATGTCGAGCTATCTCTATGGCACGTTCGCAGGGCAAATTCCATTTATTCAAGATCTCTCGAAGTCGATCGGTATTGATCTGGGTGCCCAAACTATGGCAAAGGTTGTGGTGTTTGGCTTAATTGTCGTGTTCCTTCAGTTCAAGCCGGGTGGATTGTTCCCGCAGAAGGGGCGGACTGTAGATGCCTAGGGAATTGAAAATGGTGAATTTTGGAGAACAAACTATTTATGACTACGACACCTAGACGAAATCGATCGCGACTATTAATAGAAACATTAATTGTGATTGCGATCGCCATTGCCATGATGACCATTGTTCCCGGTGTGTTAAATGCAGTGGGACAGAGCTTTCGGGTGGGATTGTTGGGGCGGTTTATGGCCTTGGCGATCGCGGCGCTGGGGATTGATTTGATTTGGGGATATACAGGGATTTTGAGTTTGGGGCATGGGTTGTTTTTTGCATTGGGCGGCTATTCATTAGCGATGTTTTTGCAATTGCAGCCGCTGCCCGGTACCACTAGTTTGCAACTGCCGGATTTTTTGGTGTTGTATGGTGTGACCGATTTGCCTTGGCTCTGGAAACCCTTTGAATTTTTGCCTTTTACCACGATCGCGATTGTTCTGTTGCCGACGATCGTGGCTGCAATATTAGGCTATCTCGTATTTCGTAATCGGATTCGAGGAGTCTATTTTTCTATTTTGACTCAGGCCGCACTAATTGTATTTTTTAACTTCTTTAATGGTCAACAAAAGCTGATTAATGGAACCAATGGTCTGAAAACTGATACAACGTATTTGTTTGGTCAGGTAATGAGTTCGCCGACGATGCAAGCGAATTTTTATTACCTTACGATCGTGCTTCTTGCGTTGGCTTATGGATTTTGTCGCTGGTTGACGAGTGGCCGATTTGGTCAATTG
The DNA here is from genome assembly GCA_043739065.1 of Synechococcales cyanobacterium. Lineage (GTDB taxonomy): Bacteria > Cyanobacteriota > Cyanobacteriia > Leptolyngbyales > Leptolyngbyaceae > JAAFJU01. Next base: position 4,176 of record JAYUEU010000088.1, read on the forward strand.
TTGATTGCAATTCGCGATGATGAACCTCGTGTGAGATTTACAGGCTATGACCCGACGGTTTTCAAAGTTCTAGTTTTTGCCGTCTCAGCGGGTCTTGCCGGAATCGCAGGAGCCTTGTACACCGTGCAGTCGGGCATTATTACCCCCAAAGCCATGGACATTGCATTTTCCATTGAAATGGTCATTTGGGTGGCCGTTGGTGGGCGCGGAACCTTGGTCGGTGCAGTATTGGGAACGCTGGTGGTCAATTTCGCCCGGAGTTTGCTGTCTGAGCAATATCCAGCCTTTTGGCTTTTCTTCCAGGGTGCCTTGTTTCTCGCCGTTGTCACGGTTTTACCTGATGGATTTGTCGGCTGGTTCAAGACTACTGTTCCTGAACTTCTGCGCCAATTGTCTGGCAAAACCAAAATTTCAACCTACCCAAGCTTAGAAAATAACCCGGACTTAGATTATGAGCGGCAAGTTGTTAGCGATCGAAAATTTGACCGTTAGTTTTGATGGATTTAAAGCCCTGAACGATCTTACATTTAGTATGGATCCCGGTGAATTGCGAGTCATCATCGGACCCAATGGCGCAGGTAAAACCACCTTTCTCGACACCATTACAGGCAAAACTAAACCCACTCAAGGCACGGTTCATTTCAAAGGCCAAAATCTCGCTAAATTCAAAGAACATACGATCGCAAAAATGGGCATCGGACGCAAATTCCAAACGCCCCGAGTCTATCTCAATCTCTCGGTCCGCGAAAACATGGGACTCGCCTACAATCAACAAAAGTCATTACTCAAAACTTTATTTCCAAAATCAAATGGAGCTGAAAAAGACGACATTGCTCAATTGCTAGAAATTGTTGGACTCCTCGGCAAAGCCAATAGCCCTGCGTCATTGTTGGCCCATGGTGAAAAGCAACGGCTAGAAATTGGAATGCTCGTGGCTCAGTCTCCAGATTTGCTTTTAGTGGATGAACCCGTTGCTGGATTGACGGATGAAGAAACTGAAAAAGTCGGGAATCTGCTGATTCAACTCGCCAAAAAACATTCCATTCTCGTCATTGAGCACGATATGGAATTTGTGCGGCAAATCGCCCAGAAAATTACTGTTCTCCATGAAGGCTCGGTCCTCTGCGAAGGCACTATGGATGAAGTTCAATCCGATCGTCGCGTCATCGACGTTTATCTCGGCAACCAAGAAGATTAATTTTGTAATTCTGTGATTTAATTCTATGCAATCTCAAACTGTTCTTAATTCTGTTGTTAACGACGATCGTGAAGCGACTCTCAATCTATCCAATCTTAATGTCTACTACGGTGAAAGTCACATTCTTCGTAGTGTTGATTTAACGATTCATCCCGGTCAAATGGTCTGCCTCATTGGCCGCAACGGCGTGGGTAAAACAACCTTGCTCAAAACCGTGATGGGACTACTTCCAGCCCGTACTGGGAGCCTTGAATTTGAAGGGCGAGCCATTGGTAAACTTACCCCCGATAAACGCGCCCGTCTCGGAATCGGCTATGTCCCCCAAGGTCGTGAAATTATTCCCAAACTTACGGTCCAAGATAATTTGTTATTGGGATTGGAAGCATTGGGAGATCGTGCCCCTAAAACACAAAAAGTTCCCGATGAGATCTATGATTTGTTTCCCGTTTTGAAAAAAATGCTAACTCGTATGGGTGGAGATTTGAGCGGTGGACAACAACAACAACTCGCGATCGCCCGCGCCCTTATGGGGCAACCAAAACTATTGGTCTTAGATGAACCGACCGAAGGCATCCAACCGTCCATTATTTTAGACATTGAAAATGCAGTCCGCCGCGTTGTTGAAACTATGGGAATTTCGGTTCTCTTGGTGGAGCAACATTTGCATTTTGTCCGTAAAGCTGATTGGTATTACGCCATGCAAAAAGGTGGTATTGTCGCCGCCGGACCCACGAGTGAACTCAGCCAAGATGTCGTCCAGCGATTCCTAGCGGTTTAAAGTTTGTTTTAAAGTCTCGAAAAGTGGCTTTTTCTGGTAAAAAAGATTATACGATCGGACTGCCTAAAGTATCTAAACTAAAGTATCTAAACTCAATGGCTGTAGCCGTCCAAACCCCAAGGATAAAGATCAATAAAGAGGCTATATGTTCTTAGAGGATGTAGCCTCTTTATTGATCTATAATCCGTGGATTTGAGCAGGATAGTATCAAATTTCATTCAAATCTGATAATGCCAATATTCCGCCTTCTTAAGCACGATTTTACGTATTGAAGTCCGATGAATTAGCCCTCTCTCTTCCAAATCTCCAAGAATACGAGTTACTGTGACACGAGTTGTTCCTAGTAAGTCCGCAATATCTTGATGGGTAATACGAAGATCAATTACATGTCCTTCAACAGAAGTATGTCCAAACCGATCGGCAAGATATTTTAAGAGTCTCACTGTCATTTCTTCTACTCTTTTAAAGCTGCGAATACAGAGAAACGCTTCTAACTGATATACATGATCCAGAATACTCTCTGGAAAATCTTTTATATCTTTTCCTAAGCAATATATTGCTGTTACAGGTGTTAGGCATTCTATGGTGTAGGGATTGGTTTGAGATAAAATCCCCCCAATAATGGATCCAGCTCCCCACAAACCCAATGTGATAGCCGTTCCATCTTCGTGCCAAGAGAGAGTTCGGACAACGCCGTGTTGGATTTGCCACAGACTGTCGGCAGGTAAGCAAGAGCGTCGACCAAAGTCTCGAAAAATAGCTTTTTCTGGCAAAAAAGAGTCTACGATCGGACTGGCTAAAGTGTCTGAACTCACTAGCTTTAATCGCCCATAACTCAAGGGCGAAAAATTTTCGATTGTTGAACTAATGCTCATTCCAAATTTCCACTCCTATATCTTTGAGATATAGTACGGACTGTTCAATATTTACGTCTTCTCCATCCAAAAGCAAATCAAACCATCCTCCTCCGATCGCCTTCTGGTCCAAGATTGCACCTCGGATATTAACAATAAGTTTGTGTTCGGAAATCAGAGTTGAAATAATGGGAACTTGATGCAGAGATTGCGGAACTTGGATACGAATTGTTTTTTGCATGATACTTACTTTTTCTGAGCTTGAATTTGATCAAAGATCGCCCCTTCTGCAAAAAATTTGCTCTGGATAGCACCCCAACCCTGGAAATCCTTCACTGTTGCTAGAGCTTGAATTGTAGGGAATTTTGCAGTGTTTTCAGGAGCGCTTGCGATCGTGGGATCCACAGGGCGGAATCCTTCTTTAGCGAACTCAGCTTGGGCTTCTGGTGAAAATAGATATTGGACAAATGCTTCTGCTACTTTTCGAGTTCCCTTTTTATTGACGACTTTATCGACGATTGCAACGGGATTATCGATCGAGATATTCACTCCAGGAATAATCACTACTCCCTTTGAACCTTTTTGTTGCGCCAACAGCACCTCATTCTCATAGTTAATCAGCGCATCCCCTTGGCCTTGTTTAAAAAAAGCATCGGTGGCTTCCCGTGCATCTTTCGTTAAAACCGGGACATTTTTATAGGCTTTTGTCACTAGTTCTTGGGCTTTTTTATCATCAGCACCAGACTTGACTGCGGCATTCCAAAGGGCTAAATAATTCCATTTTGCAACCCCAGACGTTTTGGGATCTGCTGTGACCCACGACACTCCATCCCTACTAAAATCTGAGAAATCTTTGATGCCCTTAGGATTGCCTTCGCGGGTCACGATCGCTGCCACAGATTTGGACACTACACTATCGTTCGAAAATTTCTTCTCCCAACCTGCATCAATCAGACCCGCCTTCTCAATTTTACTAACATCTGAACCTAAGGATAGATGAACCACATCCGCCTCTAATCCATCAATAACCGCCCTTGTCTGAGAACCAGATCCGCCATAACTTTGATTGAATTTGACCTTTTGGCCTGTTTCTTTTTCCCACTTTGCCGCAAATTTTGGCAGGATTCCATCGTAGGCTGCTTTAGTGACAGCGAAAGATACCAAGGTTAAAGAAACCTCAGACGGATTCCCTGCACCCGATTGAGTCGCTAAATTACCAGTATTTCCCGCACCGCAAGCGACGACTCCGCCACTCACAGCCAATCCCAGTAGAACCATGGCAAATTGACGACGGGACAATACAGATTTCACAGGGTTTGCCTTGAATTGACGAAGAAAATACATTGCTTGCCTCTTATTAATCTACGGTAATCTTATCGGGATGCCGTAGTTTGTTGTTGATGGCTATACTAGCAGACCTTTCTAGAATTTGTCTATAAAATCATCTTAATTCCGACCGGATTACCGTGGATTCTTCGGATGCGTGCTTCACGGCTTGCAAAAAAATGTCCATGGCCACCGATCGGCTCTCGGATATGGCATTGACAGAATAAAAAAAATTGACGATCGTCTATGCTTTAATTTGCATCAGATTTACTGGATGATTGATATAGGTATGAAAAATGTCGCTAATCTCGTGACTGACAAATGAAGACTTATTTAATGAATTATGTTTCAATGCAAACGCGAGATGGAGTACGTCTAGATGCGGATGTGTATTTGCCGACGCTAATTGCACCAGGTCAAACATTTCCAGTGTTATTGATGCGTCAACCGTATGGACGATCGATCGCGTCTACAGTCGTCTATGCCCATCCGAGTTGGTATGCGGCGCAGGGCTATATTGTGGTGATTCAAGATGTACGAGGACGAGGTACGTCTGAAGGGGTCTTTTCCCTATTTGAATCTGAGATTGAAGATGGCTATGATGCGGTGATATGGGCGGCGAATTTACCCCATAGTAATGGTTTGGTGGGAATGTATGGTTTTTCCTATCAAGGGATGACCCAATTGTATGCAGCAGCCCAGCGACCGGAACCCTTGAGAACGATTTGCCCTGCAATGTTGGCCTATGATTTGCATGAAGATTGGGCCTATGAACATGATGTGTTTTGTTTGCAATCAAATTTAGGTTGGGCGATTCAATTGGCCGCAGAAACCGCGAGACTTGTGGGAAACAATCAACACTTTCAATTACTCAAAACAGCGGCAAATAATCTGCCCTTAAATGGTGAAATTCCGGCCTATCCTGAAATCCTGAAACCCCTTGCTCCAGACTCGTTTTATCATGATTGGATTTCTCGATCGGCGAATGATGACTATTGGAAAAAATTATCACCGCGTTATTTTATAGATGCAATTTCAGATTTGCCAATGTTACATATTGGTGGTTGGTTTGATCCCTATTTGCGGGGAACTCTGCGGCTCTATGATGCAATGTGTAAAACGGCAGCCCCACAGCATTTAATCATTGGTCCTTGGGCGCATTTACCTTGGGGACGACAAGCGGGAATTGTGGACTTTGGGGCGGCGGCGGTGAGTGATTGCGATCGTGCTCAGGTGCGGTGGTTTGATTATTGGTTGAAAGGCGAAGGGTTGCTTGAGAATGGGGCGGCTTGGTTTGAAATGGGGACAAATTGTTGGGTGAAGGCTGACCAATGGAATGAAGGTCTAGATCATCAAACCTGGCAATTGAAGACAACGGGACTCACTTCGATGCGCGGTGGTGATTTAGTTCTTGTGGATGGGATAGATGTCGATCGGATTTCTGATTCAAGTTCTAATTCAATTGCAGATACGATCGTTCATGATCCGTGGCGACCTGTACCGTCTTTTGGTGGTCATGCGGGATCACCTGCGGGACCAATGGATAGGCGAGCAATTGACGATCGTACTGATGTTTTGTGTTATACCTCTCCAGTGTTAATAAACCCATTACTAATTCAAGGGACTCCTACGATCGACGTGGACTTTTTTAGTGATGCTAAATCGATTGATCTTCATGTTGTGCTATCTCAAGTTAATTCGATCGGACAAGCATTGACAATAGCGCAAGGTGTATGTACGGTTTGTCCACAGAATGAGACGACAGCAACGATTTCTATGCAGACTACTAGCACTGTTATTCCGATCGATTCTGCATTGCGATTGAGTATTAGTCTTTCTTGTTTTCCGGCTTTTCCCGTGAATTCAGGAACAGGCATTTTGGCGGCTGATGCGAAGTTGATGGATGCTCAGGTTGTGACATTGTTTTTGC
>JAYUEU010000089.1:0-6040 GCA_043739065.1 Synechococcales cyanobacterium
TTGGACTGTGGCCCGGAAGACGCTGCCATCTGGTCGATAGCGGCATCCTGAGTCAGGGCTTGAAGGTCTAATGTTGTTGAAGAGACAGTCTTATCCATGATTGATTCGGAGCCGATATGTCACAAGTGTGTGCTTAATGGTATCCGAAGAATCAGAAAGTGTGACACGAAATTTGAGTTATTTGAGAGCTTTAGGTTCTCCTCACCCATAATTAATCGCATCGTGAATTTGCTTCCAAGGCCTAGCGTGTTTTTCACCATAATCTGTTCCGCATGGGCTTTGAACGATCATGGGCTTGAACGATCGCCTTCACAATAACAATAGACAACCCCTGCCCTACTAGTTTACCGAGGTCTGTTTTATTTGACTCGCTAAAGGAGCAGCCGAACAAGATTCAGCATGAACAGATTGATGCATCTATAGAGTTAGAATCCCTGCGATCGGTAAGCTATTATGCGATCACACTTATACTAATTACTAATGTCATTTCTCCTATCTTACGTTTTATTTGAAAGTTTTCTGGAAATTATCTTCGGCTAGATAAACTCAAAGCAGTCGAAGACCTCTAGCAAGATACGTGTTTTGTGTGGTGTAAGGCTATCTAAAAATTTAGATACTTTTTTCTGGTCTTCTTTAACTATTTCAATCGCTAATGCTAAGAATTTCTCAACGACTTCCGATGAGGGTTCAATCTCTATTTCCATATCGGTATAAAGCCATTTATTTTCTTCTCTAGTCCACAAAAATTTTCGATTATTTGAGTATTCATTCATTGATTCAAGCTTATATGCATCTGACCAATAATTATTCCATTCTTCATCCATCGCAATATCGTCTATCTCTGCATAAATAGATAGCAGTAGACTTTTTTCTCTATCAGTAACTTGATAGATATTTCCTTGACAATCTTTAGTCGAATAATGGGAACCCATTTAATTGCCTCAAAAATTAAAGTTAAGCTTGTTCTTATTACAGCATATGTGCAAACCTCTGCGAAACAATGGCGTTCAAAGAAAATCTAATCAGGACAACGCAGATGACCGAATACAATAATCCCAGATTTGCTGCCTCTGACTAAGATATCAAGTAGGTTCTATAACAGATTATTTGTTAAAATATAAGGAATAAAAGTCGTGAATAAACTTAAAAGGATATTTATGAAACGCAATATTATCTCTAACTCAATTACGCTATCTTTTAGTGCGATCGGTCTTTCCGTTATGGCTTCCGCCTGCACCCAAGCCCCACCCCAAACAGAATCAACTGTATCTGCAACTCCGACAGCTATGATGAACCATGGTTCCATGAATCATTCTCAAATGGATCTCGGACCCGCAGATGGAGAGTATGATTTGAGATTTATTGACAGTATGATTCCTCACCATGAAGGCGCGATCGTCATGGCAAAGGATGCTCTGAGTAAATCAAAACGTCCAGAAATTAAAACGTTAGCCAATAATATTCTCAAATCCCAACCTTCTGAAATCAAACAAATGCAGAGCTGGCGATCGCTATGGTATCCGAAGGCTCCGACTACGCCGATGATGTGGAATGGAACCATGAATCATCATACTCCTATGACAGGTGAGCAAATGTCATCTATGCGAATGTCTATGGATTTGGGTGCATCGGATAAGGGCTACGATGATCGATTTTTAGCAGCGATGATCCCGCACCATGAAAGCGCTGTGATAATGGCGAAGGATATGGCCTTGAAGTCCAAGCGTCCTGAAATGCAAAAATTAGCAAAAGAGATCATTGCATCCCAACAAGCTGAAATTGATCAAATGAATCAATGGCGCAAACTCTGGGCAACGCCTCAGAAGTAGGTAATTCTATCAAATAGACCGATCGTCATTTGAATAAGATCGCGATCGGTTCTAGTTCTGATTATTTGTCTAGATTATAATTTTCCATTAAGAATCATCTTATCCAGGCTTTCGACCTACGACATAAAACGTTTGATAGTCATTCCAAATGCCTTTTTTAGTATTTTTTGCTTTAAGTAACCGATCGAAACTTGCCTTGATCTCAGCAATTTTTTCTGGAGGCAAATCGGGCAACGGGTCATTCTGATGAAACCAAGTGCGGCCATCCCAAATTCGTTTTGCATTTTGCACACTAATCCATTCGCTTTGATCTATTGTATGAACTTCAATATCTTCAAATCCTGCGGTCTGCATTAGATCATAACAACGATCGATCGTTCCTAAAGGCTCATGCAAGTTCGGCAGAGAAACCCCCTGACTCAGACAAGCTTTCAGAATAAATGGCGTGAGAAAAGCCGTCTCAGGATGACAGGTGAACACGGTCAATCCGCCGGGTTTTAACCAACTATGCCAACGTTGTAAGGCTGCGGGAATATCGGGGAAAAGTACAATAGAACTAGAGCAATAGATTCGATCAAATCGTTCGGGTTCAGGATTAAATTTGGCTTCATCAATTTCAATCAATTGAATATTCGTTAATCCAGCCGCTGTGATTTTCTCTTGCGCTTTTTCTAAATAACTTTGAGTGATATCAATGCCAACAACTAAACCATTTTCGCCGACAACTTCTGCAGCAGCGATCGCCACAAATCCCGTTCCAGTTGCAACATCAAGAATATGCTGTCCAAGCTCAGGTTCAGCGTAATCCAAATGATGTAAGGCCCGATCGCGGGTAAAATCATTATCGTAGTCGGTCCGGGCGGTATAGAAGTTGGAAATGCGCTGCTGATAGGTCGTTAGCATTTTGAATTATAGTTTTTAGCAACACAAATAGAATAATACAATTTTGATTAGTTTACTTTTTGATTAATCTAGTTTTTGATTAATTTGATTTTTATTCATTTAACAATACCACTCGAATTTGTGCGACTCTTGGAGATGACTAATTACACTTGTTACGATGATCATCACCTGCACACCGGATTTTCAGCTCAATGAAATATTCCATCACTCACACTACTACTTATAGATACAGCGAACCTGTAGTGCTTCAAGCGCATACTCTGCGGCTCTGTCCTCGATCGGATAGTTGGCAAACTTTAGATGATTTTCAATTCCAGATCATACCCACGCCCCTAAAAACCTCAGACTATACTGATTTAGATGGCAATCGATTGATCAAAATTTGGTTTGATTTCCAGCTTAGCGATCGTCTTGAAATCGTGACAAATTCTCAAATTACAACCCATCAAATTAATCCATTTTCTTACTTAGCCGAACCCTACGCCGTAAATCTTCCCATTGATTATCCAAGTTCCTTAGCCACTCAACTTCAATCCTATTTACGTCCATCAATTGCGATCGATCCAGTCGCGATGGAACTTGCCCAAGATCTGAGCGTTGAAGCAGAAGACAATGTTGCAAAATTTTTAATCTTGCTCAATCAGAAGATCAATACTCATTGTCACTATGCGGTGCGAGAAACAGGCCGATCGTTACCACCGGGAGTCACTTGGCGATCGGGTACAGGAACTTGTCGAGATTTTAGCCTGTTGTTTATGGAAGTTTGTCGAGCGGCTGGCTTAGCAGCAAGGTTCGTCAGCGGCTATCAAGAAGGCGATGTGGCAGCAGGAGAACATTATCTTCACGCCTGGGCGGAGGTGTATTTACCAGGTGCAGGATGGCGAGGCTATGACCCAACGCTGGGAGTCGTAGTGAGCGATCGACATATTGCCCTTGTGAGTAGCGTAGAACCGAGCTATGTGGCTCCCGTCAGTGGCGGGTTTCGTCCGGTGATGGCCCAATCGACCATGAACTATCAATTGAAACTGGTAAGTTGTGATTAGATACAAAAAAGCAGAAGAGTATTTAAATGTCTCTTCTGCGTAATGATTCAATCAATTCCCTAAATTATTAAAAATTATTCAGGTGAATTTGCAGCAGCAGCTCTCACAGCTTCCGCTTGTTCTGGTTCGATGCCCAGACACGTTAGGTTAATTCGACCACGGTTATCGACTTCGCGGATTTTGACAACGACTTCATCGCCAACATTCACTTCATCTTCCACAGTCTTCACGCGATAATCCGCCAGTTGTGAAATGTGGACCATGCCTTCTTTACCCGGAAGAAACTCAACAAAAGCTCCGATCGGAATAGTTCGCGTGACTTTACCAAGGTAGACATCGCCTTCTTTGAGACGCTTAGTCATGCCTTCAATAATGGATCTTGCACGCATAGCTTTCGCACCGTCAAGTCCAGAAATTGTCACGGTACCATCATCATCAATATCGATTTTGGTACCCGTTTCTTCGGTGATGCTCTTAATCATCTTGCCGCCCGGTCCAATCACCATACCAATTTGCTCTGGGGCAATCTTCAAGGTCAATAGACGAGGGGCATAAGGGGAAAGATCATCACGAGGCGCATCGATCGCTTCCATCATCTTCTCTAGGATGTGAAGACGAGCAGGCAATGCTTTATTGATGGCGCTAGCAATTACGTCCATGGGCAATCCAGTAATCTTCATGTCCAACTGAATCGCCGTAATGCCGTCCTTAGTTCCAGCGACCTTAAAGTCCATGTCTCCCAAGAAATCTTCGATGCCTTGAATGTCGCTAAGAACACGCACTTCATCATTTTCTTTAATCAAACCCATCGCCGCGCCACCGACGGGCTTGGTAATGGGAACGCCTGCATCCATCAATGCCAAGGTCGAACCACAAACCGAACCCATGGAGGTGGATCCGTTGGAGGAAAGGCATTCCGAAACAATGCGGATAACATAAGGAAAATCGACTCGGCTCGGTAAAACCGGAAGAAGTGCCCGTTCTGCTAAGGCTCCATGGCCAATTTCCCGACGACCGGGCGATCGCATGGGGCGAGTCTCTCCGACGGAATAGGGAGGGAAATTGTAGTGGTGCATATAGCGTTTTTCGCTATCTGGGCTGAGGTCGTCCAGTTCCTGTGCATCACCAGGGGATCCCAGGGTCAACACTGATAATACTTGAGTCAAACCGCGATTGAATAAGCCAGCTCCATGGACCCGCTTAGGCAACACGCCGACTTTGCAAGAAATCGGACGAATTTCGTCGAGTTTACGACCATCAACACGAACATTCTCTTCTACGACTTGAGCGCGCATCAATTTTTTCGTGATGGATTTGAAGGTATCTCCCACGACTTTGCCACTTGCCACAACCGCCAGCTTCACCGGATGAGCATCATCAAGAGCTTCGATTTCAGTAACGATCGCCGCCTTCACTTCATCGAGAGCACCATCACGAATCGCCTTGTCTTTTTCAAAGCGAGCCAAGATTTCCTTAACGGGCGCAGTGGCACGTTCTGCGATGAACTGAATTAGGGTTTCGTCAGAAGCAGGTTGTTCCGCCGTGACTAGCTCGATGCCAAGTTCCTTAATTAGTTCGAGTTGAGCATTAATCAATTCACGAACGGCTTCATAGCCAAAATCGATCGCTTCAATCATGTCAGCTTCAGGCAACTCATTTGCGCCCGCTTCAACCATGATGATGCCTTCTTTAGTCCCAGCCACCACGAGATCTAAGTCGCCTGCCAAAATTTCAGCGTAGGTCGGGTTTAGGATGAAATCATCACCCACTAAACCAACGCGCACTGCGGCCATAGGTCCATTAAACGGAATCTTCGCGAGCAAGGTAGCGATCGATGCGCCTGTAACCGCCAAGACATCGGGTGGAACTTTTTCATCCATAGACAATGTAGTCGCAACAATCTGAAGATCATCGCGCATCCAGCCAGGGAACAACGGACGCATGGGCCGATCGATCAATCGCCCTGTCAAAATTGCTTTTTCGGGAGGCCGGGACTCACGGCGTTGGAAACTACCGGGAATGCGACCTGCGGCATACATTCGTTCTTCGTAATCAACCGTCAACGGTAGAAAATCGATTCCAGGACGGCCTTTTGCACGGGTGGCGGTCACAAGGACTGAAGTATCACCCGACTCGATCAGAACTGATCCGCCAGCTTGAGGGGCTAGAAGTCCAATTTTAAGCCGAATCTCCCGACCATCGAAAGATATAGACTTTACAATTTCTTCCATGTAGCGCGCTACCTTTTCTCTCTCTTTTTGTTCT
>JAYUEU010000090.1:0-3516 GCA_043739065.1 Synechococcales cyanobacterium
TGGATACTCAAGCGTTGATTCATTTGGTTGATGTTTTGGATGGTGTTGATATCAATGTTCCTGCTGAGATGCATTACCGCGATCGAACCCAAAAATTAACGATCGATTTTCAACCCGGACTTCAACATTTATCGGGTCAACATTTGGAAGAGTATGTCCGATTTCGCAATGATGGTATGGGTGATATTGGACGAGTGCAGCGTCAACAAGGGGTTCTGAACGCATTACTCCATAGTCTTATTAAGCCCACTGCTTGGATTAAATTGCCTCAATTGCTTCGAGTGACCCAAGAGAGTGTAGATACGAATTTATCCGTAGAGGAACTGCTGGCGCTGTTGAATTTTCTGAAGGGTTCTCAACAAAAACCATTGAAAACGGTTATGTTACCTGGGCGCTTTAGCACGCCAGATGAGTATGATTACAGCTATTGGATTCCTGATATCGATAAAATTCATCGTTTTCTATCCCAAGACTTTTGGTAGCTATCATTTCAAGCATGTGTTCCATTAAATTATTCTAATTACCAATGCCGTTTATAGATTAATCAGGATTGATCTAAGCAGAAAGAATAGCTTTACTTCGCTGGAAAATAGTTTTATTAATGTTTATTTTATCCAACTATAATTATGTCTACTATCTCATTAATGGTTAAGTCTTTCATGTCATTTTCTCTTCTTGCGAATGCTTCCTGTCCTACTGATATTGATTTAGGATTTCTTGAACTAGGTTGGTTTAAGGTTTTTATCTTAGGTATTATTCAAGGAATTACCGAACTCCTGCCCATCAGCAGCACTGCCCATATGCGGATTGTTCCTAGCCTTTTGGGATGGAAAGATCCCGGAACGGCATTTAGTGCAGCCATGCAACTTGCTAGTGTGACAGCGGTAATTACTTACTTCTGGAAAGATGTCAAAAGTCTATCTGGAGCAACGGTGCGGGCGATCGCACAGCAGGATTACCGCGATCAAGATTTTCGGTTGACGATTGGCCTACTGGTGGGGACGCTGCCCATTATTGCTGGAGGACTGCTATTCAAAAAATCGCTGAATGCTTGTAATTCACCATTTCGGGCATTAACGGTGATTGGGATTGCCTCGATCGTCATGTCATTATTGCTGGCGATGACGGAGAAGACGGGAAATCGGGAGCGATCGTTTAAGCAGCTTTCACTTCAGGATGGACTGTGGGTCGGCTTAGCTCAGGTGTTGGCGATAATTCCAGGAGTCTCGCGATCGGGATCTACTTTGACGATGGGACTGTTTCTCGGCATGGAACGAGAGGCCGCCGCAAAGTTCTCATTCCTATTAGGATTACCCGCTATTATTCTGGCGGGATCTGTGGAGTTACACACGCTAATGACGGCTGGACTGAATGCAGAGGGATGGGGAATTTTGTTAGTAGGATTAGTGACGGCAAGTATTTCTGCATTTGCAGCAATTTATGGATTGTTACATTATTTAGAGAAGCGATCGACCTGGATTTTTGTTTGGTATCGTTTGCTAATGGGGATCTTTTTATTAATCGGTGTGAATGCTGGATTTTTAAAAAATTAATAGCTAGATTCAGTCTCTTCTAACGATGATGTAATGAAATATCCTAATGTTCGATTGCGGTTACTCCTATCTATTTTATTAGCTGGAATTGTGGCAATAGCTCTACCGAGGTGGATATCACCCTCAGCAAACATGCTTTGTGTCGGTGATACCGGAATGATGTGCTTTTTGCTTTTGACTTGGAGGGCAATGGTAACAACAACACCAAAAGTAATGCGTAACCATGCTCAGCAGGAAGATGTTGGACGCTTTATCATTCTTAGCTTAGTGCTTGGTTCTGCGCTTTTGAGCCTCATGGCTTTAGCTTATTTGCTGAAAACGACTAAGGGATCGGTTGGATTAATATTAATCGTACATCTAGGCTTATCGATCGCAACAATTCTGATTACTTGGTCCTTGGTCCATACCATATTTGCTTTACACTATGCGAGGGATTACTATCGAGATGAGCATACTAGTCTCAAAGATTGTCAAGTAAATGGATTGACGTTTCCTGAGGAAGAGGAACCCGATTATTGGGATTTTCTGTATTTTTCTTTCGTTATTGGTATGACTGCACAGGTTTCTGATGTTGCGATTACATCACGGAGACTTCGTAAACTGGCGTTGTTTCATGGCGTGTTATCCTTTTTCTTCAATACCGCAATTCTTGCCATGAGCATCAATATTATTGCAGGTCTCATTTGAGGTATTTCCTATGACCATGACTTTAATTATCACCGATCGCTATTCTAGTGATTTGAATCTAGTAAGTTCCGCTCAAGCCGCGATCGATAATTTTGAACAGTCTCCTAAATCAGGGGTCTGGCCATTTTTACAGAAGGCCAATATCATTCGAGATATGTGAATTCGGATTGCTGATCCATTTCAAGTGAATCAACGGGGACAGCCGTTTTGTGGCCCTGCTGCTGTTTTATTTGAATTGATTCGACGTAATCCTGTTCGTTATGTCAAAACCTGTCAGCAACTATTTGAAACTGGGATAATTTATGGAGCGACTTAAACCATTTCTGCTGATGCTGTTCTTCGGCAAAATAGTCGACGTGATCTCCGTATGGAACAGGCAGACTGGATGATTTTGGCAACTCTTCGAGAAGCCGCAAATCTACTGTTTCCTGTGGAACCCAATGCTCCTTCCCTTCTGCATAATATGGCTGGAATGACGAAACCTTGGGAAATTATAGGGTGGTGTATTCAGATCCTTGGGTATTCGCAAGTTCAACAGATTAATGTATTTTTGATGCAGGACCAGAATGCTTTGCGATCGATACTGTTCTTCAAGCTGGAGGGGTCGCATTTGCGCTGATTACCGCAGAAGTTTATTAGAAGATAAGGTTTCATTACCACTTCATTCTCACTGGGTTTCTTTACTAGGAAATGTGCAGACAAACAATAATTTAACGTGAGTTCGGGTTAAGGAAAGAGGGGAAAAGGGGGCAAAACAGATAGTCTGGAGGTACCACCCAACCAAAATCTGGATTGCCTTATGCCTAGTCTAGAAGAACTCTTCTGTTCCGTCGTCGATTTCTGTCAAATCTTTGAACCGCAATGGCAGAGCCAATTTCTTGGACACAACCTACAAGTCCAAACGCGTGAACGGAGCCTGCACTTGAGTGAAATCATGACCATTCTGATTCGTTTTCATCAGTCTGGCTACCGGAATTTCAAAACCTACTACTTGGATAAAGTCCAACCTCAGTGGCAGGTTTATTTCCCAAGACTGGTGAGTTACCACCGTTTTGTGGAGTGGATACCTAGGACCTTAGTGCCCCTCTGTGCCTATCTTCGGTCTTGTTTTGGAACCTGTACTGGGATTAGCTGTATGGATGCAACGAGTCTAAACGTCTGTCATAACAAGCGAATCAGCCAACATAAAGTGTTTGAAACAATCGCGGCTCGTGGCAGAACCTCCGTGGACTGGTTCTACGGATTGAAATTACATCTTGTGATTAATGACAAAGGA
>JAYUEU010000091.1:0-12651 GCA_043739065.1 Synechococcales cyanobacterium
GCGATGGTAGACGATCGGGGTCAGCGCGTAAAAGCTGCGACTCCATCCTTTGCGGTTGAGGTCTTGGGCCTAGGCGAAGTTCCGGCAGCCGGAGACGAGTTCCAAATCTATCAAGATGAGAAAGAAGCGCGTGCGGTTGCTGATAGTCGTGCTGATGAAAAACGTCAATCTCGTTTGATGGCGGCGATGTCGTCACGTCGGGTTAGCTTGAACACCATCTCTGGACGTGCGCAAGAAGGCGATCTCAAGGAATTGAACATCGTCCTCAAAGCTGACGTTCAAGGGTCTGTCGAAGCAATTTTGGGTTCCCTGAAGCAGTTGCCTCAAGGTGAAGTCCAAGTACGAGTCTTGTTTGCAGCACCGGGTGAAATTTCTGAAACGGATGTGGATCTCGCGGCGGCATCCGAAGCGGTCTTAATTGGCTTTAATACAACTCTCGCCACGGGTGCGCGTCAAGCCGCCGATCGGGCTGGTGTTGATGTCCGAGAGTACAACATCATCTATGGACTCTTGGATGATATCCAGGCGGCAATGGAAGGTCTGCTTGAACCTGAACTGGTTGAAGAACCGTTGGGCCAAATGGAAGTTCGGGTTGTCTTCTCCGTGGGCAAGGGTGCTGTTGCGGGTTGTTATGTGCAGAACGGTAAGGCGATTCGTAACTGTAAGGTTCGCGTCCATCGTGGCAATAACAAGGTCTTTGAAGGTAATCTGGATTCGCTGAAGCGGATGAAGGAAGATACTAAAGAAGTCAATGCTGGATATGAATGTGGTGTGGGCATTGATAACTTCAACTCTTGGGCTGAAGGTGACATCATTGAGACTTATCGCATGATTACGAAGCGTCGTACGTTGGCTAATAAGTCGTCAGACTAAGTTGTTAGACTAATTCGTTAGTTTGATTGAACTCAATAAAAAAGGCGATCGTTTTAAGTGACGATCGTCTTTTTTTTCAGTACTCGATTGAAAAAACGCAAAAAAAGCAGATTGACGAATCAACCTGCTAAAAATGTGCGAAATCTAAGAGGTAAACTGATTTTTTACAAACCGCTATCCTTTTGATTGCGTGCCTCCCAAGCCGATTGGAGGAGTTTGCTCCAGCGTTTGTGGACTTGTTTTGGAGTGCAACCGATCGCCTGTGCAATGTCACTATCACTGGTGTTGTTCCGTTTTAGATCTAAGAGTTGGCGTAGGTCTGGAGCGAGGTTGGTGCAGAAGCTGATCCAGAGTTGTGGACCCATGCCCAAGTTGTGGTTGAGATCAGCACCCAACCATTCATGGACCAGTTCCCAATTGTGATTCAGGGCAAACTTTTCAATGTGATATTTGAAACGCTGTTGTAGATAGTCCCGTTCCCGAGGCGTGATACCGAGGATGTCCTCAATTTCTGCCACCGACAAATCTTGCATTTTGAGGCTGAGGTAATCGATGCAGCACTGTTGATTTTGGGATTTTAGATAGCTGATTAATTCGTCAATGATTCGATCGCGCAAACCACTATCTTCCTGTTCATTGCTGTGGTCGCCCGACACCATTTTTTCGCGAATCATTTGCATGACGGGCGATCGGCCATAGGCCTCGGATTCACCATCTTTGGCGGACTCCATTGCGGTCTCAATGTCCACCACAATTTCGTTGGGTTGGCGGCGGGAAAAACTTCTGGCGCGTAGGATGATCAGTTGTTGACTATTGTAACCGGGCAGATTTATGCGGCGCTTGGCATATTGCTCCGTGAAGGCCATGTATTCTGCGAGTTGTAGTTTAGTTCTGGGTTGGTAGTCTTGTGCAAGCTGGCTTTCCCGACGGAATACTCGTAACGATTCAGTATAGAAGCCCTGTAAAAAATCTTCAATTATGGTATAGCGCCCCTGAAATCCAAGTTGAAGGTGGGCTGGGGCGATCGATCGGTAGACCATAGAACTGAGAACACTGTGTAATTGGACCCGGCCTCGACGGGATCCAAGGCGATAATATTGGACGCATTTGTCCATGCGATAGCGAGAAAGGGTTAAGCGCCAAGAGGTGACTTCGCCTGATTTTTGAATCCGATCGCTCTTTTCGCAGATTCGTGCAACTTCGACAGCAATCCGAGAGCTGAGACTGTAGGTGGTCGTTGTTGGTTTGATGGCGAGTGCTTCAGTGAGTTCAGATTCTAGTAGCAGTGTTAATTTTTCAGTATTTAAGGTCAACGCAATGGGTTCACAGGAAACGGGGTCGGTGGATGGATGGGGCAAGGTTGCGGTGGTGTTCATGGTAGGTTCCTCTCTTCGGCACCTCCTTCACTACGGATAAAGGGGCGGGTATTTCCTAAGGAATAGACCAGTTTTTCTATTGGTTTTGAGCGAATTGTCCTGAAATTTTGTAACCTAGACTAGTCAAGGGATTGGATTATTATTTTTCTGTGATTACGATCGTTTAATGTGCCAATTACTAGGCCAATTTTTGATCTGTGCCAGTTTAGGGGCAATTTGAAGGCGACGATCGGTAGCTATTGATATTTTGGGGTTTAGAATTCAGATTTTGAATGGCAACAGGTAATGCGCCTCGATAGACCAGATAGAATGGTGAGGCGTAGTAAGTGTTGCTACGGTTTTATTGCTACGGTTTGAATGAATACCCTCTGAGTTAAGCGAATTAATCATGCCGAATATTTCTAACATCGCCGTCAAAACCATTACAGGTGAAGACAAAATGCTCTCGGACTACGCTGGAAATGTTTTGCTTTGTGTGAATGTTGCGTCTTACTGCGGGTATACGGGCCAGTACAGCGGATTGGAAGCTTTAAATAAAGAGTATGGGGCAAAGGGGCTAAAGGTCTTAGGTTTCCCCTGTAATGACTTTGGTGCCCAGGAGCCGGATAGTAATGAAAAAATCGCGACGTTTTGCGAAACAAGTTATGGCGTGACGTTTGACATGTTTGACAAGGTAAAGGTTTTGGGTGGCGACAAACATCCGCTTTATGCTGAATTGACGACCACTGCCCCGGCTGGAGATGTGAAGTGGAATTTTGAGAAGTTCTTGGTGAACAAAAAAGGCGAAGTAATTGGTCGTTATCCCAGTAGTGCGACTCCAGCAAGCTTGGCGGAGACGATCGAGGCTGAGTTAGCGAAGTAAGGATATCTCCTAGCCATTTTCTTTATCTCCCTCTTAATTTCTTAGTCCCCCTTCACAAGGGGGATTTAGGGGGATCGTATCTGTGGCAGAACCAGCAACCCCTAACTCTAAAATCTAAAATGGCAATGAGAATCTTCCTGCGTCAAATCCCACTCCTCAAACTCCTGACGGGCCGATCGTTTAGATTTCTCGCGGGAATCCTTATTGTCTTGGGTCTCACATTTCAACTTGTGGCCTGCAATCCAAATAGCATTACGCCAAAATCACAAATTGTTCTGGCTCAACTCGGAAATCCTAAAACCTTCAATCCGGTCCTCGCCAATGAAATTCCTATTGTCTATGCCTATACTCACGAGAGTTTGATTGGTGAAAATGGCATTACCAAAGAACTAGAATCAGCATTGGCAGAAAAGTGGGAATTCTCGACCGATCGTCGCACTATCACCTTCACCCTTCGTCCTAATCTGAAATGGTCTGACGGTCAACCACTTACAGCCGATGATGTCGTATTCACATTGCAAGATATTTTCTTTAATCCTGATATTCCCAGCGATGCTCAAGATACCTTTCGGATTGGTAAAGATAAGAAATTTCCGGCGGTGAAAAAGCTAGACGATCGGCGTATTGCTATTATTTCACCTGAATCTTTTGCACCCTTACTTCGTCAAATGGGTTCCGCGCCGATTTTGCCAAAACATATTCTAGAACGTACTGTTAAAAATAAGAAAGATGGCAAACTAGAATTTATGTCTACTTGGGGAATTGGAACTCCGCCAAAAGATATTGTGTGTAGTGGAATGTATACGTTTGATAATTATGTTCCAAATCAACGTTTGACGTTTAAGAAGAATCCTTACTATTGGCGTAAAGATGCTAAAGGGGGTGAAATGCCCTATATCGATCGGATTGTATGGAAGTCCGTAGACAATCAAGATACGTCTATGATGCAATTCCGATCGGGTGGTCCTGATTTGATTGAACCGATTCGTCCTGAAGACTTTGAGTTGCTTAAGGCTGAAGAACAACGCGGTAAATTTACAGTTCAAGTCGGCGGATTACGTCAGGGATTTAGTTACCTAACATTCAATCTAAACAAAGGCAGTCGCAATGGTAAACCGTTGATTGATCCGATTAAATCTAAATGGTTTAACAAAGTAGAATTTAGGCAAGCGATCGCCTATGCTTTGGATCTCGATCGTATGGTTAATAATCTCTATCGTGGTATTGGCGATCGGGTTCATTCCAGTATCCCGACCCTCAGCCCCTTTTATCTATCTCCTGAAAAAGGTCTCAAAACTTATGAGTACAATCCAGAGAAAGCCAAGGAATTATTGAAGAAAGCAGGCTTTGTTTACAATGATAAAAATGAATTGTTGGATGCAGATGGAAATCGGGTGAAATTTACAATCGCGACTAATGCTGAAAATGCACTCCGCGCGAAAATGGTCGCTCAAATCAAACAAGATCTAGGCAAAATTGGAATGGAAGTTTCCCTTAGTCAAATAGCCTTTGGGGTCTTGATTGAAAAAATGGAGAGTGCAATGGATTGGGAAGCCATACTAATGGGCTTTGGAAGTGGCGGGCCTGATCCTCACGGTGGCAGTAATATTTGGTTGACGGATGCACAATCCCATCAGTTCAATCGCAAACCGTCTGCCGAGTCACCGCAATTGCAAGGGCGTGTGGTTTCAGATTGGGAAAAGAAGATTGAGGATTTGTATATTAGAGGTTCTCAGGAAATGGATGAGGCTAAACGTAAAGTCATCTACAATGAATTCCAACAAATTGCCCAAGAACAAGTTCCGTTTATCTATTTAGTGAATGCTCGAATTATGGCGGCGACTCGCGATCGGATTAAAGGCATTCAATATCCTGAGGGCGGCGAGGCATTGTGGAATCTCCATGAATTAAATACGGTTGACTAGGGGGTTAGATGTTTTCTGAGTTCTGAAAATGGAGTGAGATGATGGGACTAGGAAAGACTTCGGTGACTAGATGGGTGATAATTAGCTTTTTCTTGTCGATCGTATTACTATCTTGCCGATCGTCTTTCCATTCCCATTCCCAGAATACCCTTCATCTCTTAACGCCAACTGATCCCAAAACATTCAATTATGCGAACAGTGCCTCAGTTCCCAATGTCTTTTTGTTTAGTCATGAAGGGTTGACTCGTGAGAATGGTGCGACGGGCGAGGTTGAGCCGGGTTTGGCGGAGAAATGGGAATTTTCAGTTGATCGGAAACAAGTTGTATTTACATTACGGCCTAATCTCAAATGGTCTGATGGCGCTGTATTGAATGCTGATGATGTGGTATTTACTTATAACGATATTGTATTCAATCCAAAGGTTCCGATCGAAGCTAAAGATCAACTCAGAGTGGGTGATAAAGGCGAGTTTCCTAAAGTTCGTAAATTGGACAATCGGCGTATTGAATTTGTATTTCCTGAACCATTCTCACCATTTTTGCATACGACAACCGGAGGACGTACGGGATCGGTTGCTATTCTTCCAAAACATAAACTAGAGTCTTTAGTTAAGACATTCGATAGCAAAGGTAATCCTAAATTTATTAGTTATTGGGGCACAGATACACCTCCAAAAGATTTAGTTGTGAATGGTCCCTATCAAGTCGAGAGTTACCTTACGGGGCAACGGGTCATTTATAAACGAAATCCTTACTATTGGCGTAAAGATTCTGACGGGAAAGCATTACCGAAGTTCGATCGGATCATTTGGCAGGTAATTGAAAATCAAGATACTCAATTGATGAAGTTCCGATCGGGTGATCTAGATGTAATGGGTGACTCGCGGCCTTTGAAAGCAGAATATTATGCATTACTCAAACAAGAAGAAAAACGGGGAAATTTCCAAGTTTTAGATGGTGGCCCATGGTCGGGTGTATTGCAGTTTGTGTTCAATCTTAGTACGGCAAACGATGCAAGTGGTAAGCCTTTTGTTAATCCAAAGAAGGCACGATGGTTCAATATGAAACCATTCCGACAAGCGATCGCCTTCAGTATTGATAAAGAACGCATTAATACAAATATCTTTCGCGGTGTGGGTGTCGTTCAGAATTCTCCCATTTCGGTACAAAGCCCCTTCTATCTCTCACCTGAGCAAGGATTAAAGACGTATCCTTATAATCTAGATAAAGCCCGAAAACTCTTGACTGATGCAGGATTTAAATACAATGATAAAGGTGAACTATTTGACGATCGGGGCGATCGGGTAGAGTTTGATTTGATTACCAATGCAAATAATCTGGTGCGCGTTGCGATCGGTTCCCAAGTTCAACAAGACTTAAAGAAGATCGGTATTAAGTTGAATTTTCAGGCGATCAATTTTAGTGTTCTGGTGGGTAAAATTAATGACTCTCGTGAATGGGATACGCACATAGTCGGATTTGAGGGCGGAGTTGAACCGCATTTAGTGTCTAACCTTTGGCTGAGTAGCGGCGGTTCTCATTCATTTAATCTTAAACAACAAGCAGGACAGCCCGAAATTAAAAACTATGCCCCAAAACCCTTTGAAGTAGAGATCGATCGGTTGTTTCGTGAAGGTGCGCGGGAGTTTGATGTGGCAAAACGGCGTAAAATTTATAGTGAGTTTCAGCAACTCATTCAAGAGGAATTACCTATCATTCATTTGGTCAACGATCGGGCATTTATGGTTGTGCGTAAAGATATTCAAGGTTTGAATTATAATGGTCTTCCCTTTTGGGGATTGTGGAATATTGATGAGGTCTATCGTAAATGACAATGAATTCTGTTGAAGGCTTACGATCGTTGTTAGATGCGGTTTCTAAGGGTGAATTAAGTTCTGATTTAGCACTAGAATCATTAAAGAATCTGAGCTTTGAAAAGGTGGGAGACTTTGCCCATATTGATCATCATCGAGCCTTAAGAACTGGGTTTCCTGAAGTGATTTGGGGATTGGGGAAAACACCACAACAGATTGCCCAAATTATGAATGCAATGCGCGATCGGTCTAATACGATTATGGCGACTCGGATTGAACCAAATGTTTTTGCTGAAATCAAACAATTGTTGCCGGACGTGGTGTATTACGATCGTGCCCGAATTTGTGCGTTACAGGTCAATGCGGTGCCTTCTCGATTAGGGCTTGTCACCATTTTGACGGCAGGGACGGCTGATTTGCCTGTGGCGGAAGAGGCTGCGGTGACGATCGAATTGGCGGGGTTTGGCGTGCGACGGCTTTGGGATGTGGGTGTGGCGGGAATTCATCGATTGTTGGCGCAACGGGAAGTGATTGATGAGGCGCAGATTTTGATTGTGGTGGCGGGAATGGAGGGTGCATTACCGAGTGTTGTGGGTGGGTTGGCGGATTGTCCGGTGATTGCGGTGCCGACGAGTGTGGGCTATGGGGCGAGTTTTGGTGGGGTGTCGGCGCTATTGGGGATGTTGAATTCTTGTGCGTCGGGGATTGGGGTGGTGAATATTGATAATGGGTTTGGGGCGGCGATGTTGGCTTGTCAGATCTTGCGAGGGTGGGAGAAGAGGAATTGATAATGAGAAGGGGAATTGATAATAGGGCGTTGTTGAGGGATTATTCTCTTTCAATCATTGCCCTAAATTCCCAATCCGATCGATCAAGTCCTCATCTACTCACTATAAAATCATTGCTTTTGCAATCTACTGAATGAAATCTTTTGTGTCGCTTCTAAGGCTGCACCATCAATATTTTCTTGTACAAATAGATAATCTTTGCTTTGCCATAGTGGAATGAATGGAACATCACGGGCCACGATCGCTTGCAATTCACCATATACCGATCGGCGTTCTTGAGGATTGGTTGTCTTTCGGCTCTGAGCAATTAAGGCATTTACCCGATCGTTGAAATAAAATGAACCTTGTTGTGATGATGCGCCTTCTTTGCAGCCCGATGTTTTGTCTCCTTTTGCACAATCGATAAAGGGTTGAATATAGCTATCTGCATCTAAATAATCTGGTGACCAATCTAACAAAAATATTGGATATGCACCTTTGTCGAGATTTTTATAAGCTGTTGCTGAATCTACGCCATTCAGTTCTATTTTCAACAAGTCTGGCAATGTCTCTTTAATTATACCTTTGATTGTGATTGCCGCTAATTGATCATTAGGTAAGTTCGATCGGTACCAAAGTTCCAGCTTCAGCGGGTTTTGTTTAGAATATCCAGCTTTTGTTAATAGTTGCGTGGCTTTCTCGACATTTGCACCCATCCCATAATCTGTTTTAAAACTTGGAACTTGTTCACTTAATGTATTCGGCAATAGACTATACAGCAGTACAACTTGTTGATTAAATACGCGGTCTTGCAATACCGATCGATCGATCATCGCAGCAACCGCCTGACGCACTTCAATCCGATCGAGTGGAGCCGAATTTACGTTCAAACTCAAGTAATCCATACCGCTTCCGGCTTGCTCAATCACTTTCCAACGCTTCTCAGGCGCTTGGGTTTGGAGTGATTTAATATGCTCGATCGCTAGCCCTTGTAATGCCATATCAATGCTTCCGGTGCGAAATGCATTAAATAAATTCGATGCTCCAGAGAAGATTTGGATATCAATGCCACCATTCTTTGCTCTATCTCCCCAATATTGTTTAAATGGTTCTAACCGAATTCGATCGACTCCAAACGAGACTAATTTATAGGGACCAGTTCCCACAAATTCTTTGGGTTTAAAACTTCCGGCCTTAATTTCATAGGCTTTTGGTGAAATGGGGCAAGTGCCTGAAAAGGCTAAGAGTGCAGGGAAGGCAGTAAAGGGCTTTTTAAGTTTAATTGTTAATTCGTAGTCGGATGTTGCTTGAATGCTTTCTATTGCGTCGGATAGTAAAAACGACGGTGCTCCACCATTCGTAATAAATCGATTCAATGAAAACATCATGGCTTTTGCATCGAATTTTTCGCCATCATGAAATACAACTCCTTGTCGTAGTCCAATCACGTAGGTCAAACCATCAGGACTAATCTTTGGCATTGCTGTGGCAAGCTGGGGCACGAGTTCGGTGGTGCCTTGTTTATAAATGTAGAGCCGATCGCCTAAGTTATGGAGCAGAATTCCTGCAATGCTGCTGTAGGCATCGGCTGGGTCAACGGTGCTAATGCTGGCGGTTGTCCCGAAGGTAATACGATCGGTTGAGGTGGTTGGAGCAGTCGATTGACAGCCGTTTAAGGTAAATATGAGGGTGAGAATGATCCCTAAAAATAAAGACAGTTTTAAACGCGATCGCAGAGCTGACCTTACTGCATGAACAACGATCGTCATTATGCCCGTTCCTAAAAATACTGTATTTGATTAAACCATAAATCCGTATGCCGAATATTGCATTCAAATACAAGTGTTCAACTGCAACTTTGCAAACAAAATAGGTGGTTCATTTTTGAGCCACCTATTTACAGATTAAACGCTTATTAAAAGCGAAGAATTTCGTAATGAAACCCATTTAATCTTTACAGAACACCCATTCTCGACAATCCTAAAATTGCACCTGCACCCAAAACATGGCCGAAGCTGGTTACGCCCAACATTGCTCCGTGGCTCATGCCGCCGAAGAATTTACCAGCAGGTAGTCCCAAGCCAACATTCTGCTGACGAATCGTCAATTTACCAATTACGATCGCTAATATATTACAACCAATCATCACAGCCGCCACATTGGGATTCCACTCAATAGTGCGAACTGCTGCAAATAACATCGGGGACATGGAACATTCTCCTTTCGGGTTAAGCAAGTCATCACATTGTTCCAAAAAATGACAAAAATTTCGATCGATCGCAGCAATTATTAACGTTAGAGCTGTTTATAGATAAATCTTTACACGAGATAGAGTCGATATTTATGAAATCGGCTTTATCAAAAATACGGAGAGGGGGGGATTCGAACCCCCGTTAGGTGTGACCCTAAAGCTGATTTCGAATCAGCCGCATTCAACCACTCTGCCACCTCTCCAAGGCTTTGCAATGTGCGAATTTCTCCGACAACCATTACGCAGGTGTCAATAATATACTACAGTCTTGCAAATTCTGCATCGTCCATGGAAAAACTAGTTTTGAATCCATCCTTCGGACTCCATTGCACCGCGCCATCCTTTGCGAGATGAAATGTGGTAATCCCTTGCTGGTCTAATGTTTGGGCGACTTCAGGTCGAAGAGTTTTGCCATAGGCGATCGCCCCCACTAGCGGCATTTCAGGCAGTTTTCCGCCGCTCCACCACAGGACGGCAGGTGTTGAACTGAGAGTGTCCGGACCTAACTTTCTCGGTAGTTTGTGAGTGAGAATCCAGGGTGCTTGATGGGGAAGTTGCAGTTGAAGGGCTGGGGCGATCGTCTCTGATCGGTCTTTGACCCTTGAGGTGGGGCTGGGTTGAGGAAGTGGGATTGTGCGTAGGGTAATTTGGCCCAGATTGAGTTCTTGAAAATCATTCGTTGTTAGAACTTGACGAATGGTGAGCCTATTTCGTAGTGCTTGAACTGCCTCTGGGTCAGCGGAATGTAATTGGATTAGTGCATCAATTTGGTTAATGCCTTGCTTTTGTAAAAATTGGGTGATAGTGGTTTCCGTCTCGTTCCTATCGCCCGTATTCACCACTACAACTTTCCCCTGTGCTTGCGCGATTAAAATAGGTTGACGGGTTGTTGTGAGTGCTGTGATTTGAATTCGAGTTTGGGCTTGTTGCCATGCGGGAATAAAAATGATCGATAACGCTGCGATCGTCATTCCTAATATCCAATAGCGTTTAGGTTGAATGAATTTACTATTACTAACTGCAAGGCCCAGAAAACCATAGAGAATGATCAGCACGCCTACAGAAATCTCTCCAGCGGCCCACTGACTGCCGGGAAGACGACCCATTTGTTCGACAATTCCCAGTAAAGCGACGATCGGATAATGTAAAAGTCCAGCGCTGAAACTACCGAGCATGGGAACGATCGCCGCTAGCAATGCACTAGCCATTCCGCCTAAACTGATAATACTAATCAAAATAGTTGTGAGAACATTGGCTGGAATACTGTAGGGCGAGACCAAACCAAAGCTATAAAGCTGCAACGGTAATACCCAAATATAGGCAGCGCTCGGGGTGGCGAATGCTGCTGCAATCGGGCTTGGGAGCCAATCTAAATTCTTTTGTACTGGTTCTGATGTCACCAGTAATCCCAACGTGGCTAATGCACTGAGTTGAAATCCCAAATCCCAAATCCATAGTGGGTTCCAAATTAAAAGCAATACACTAGCAAACAACAACGACCCAATTGGTTTAACTGTTTTCTCCGCCACGATCGCCACCAACACCGCCGCACCCATTACTCCAGCTCGTAATATTGCAGGTTGCGCTCCGGCTAATCCAATCAGAATGATGATCGCAATTCCGCCTGCAATTCCTTTCACTTGTTTAGAGGCTCGACTGCACAATGCTAATACGACAGATAAGGTTAGTGAAACCTGAAATCCGGATGCTGCAAGCGCATGAGACATCCCGATTTTAGTAAAGGCATCCTGCATGTCAGCGGGTAAATCAACCGCACGATTTCCTAAAACCATTGCACTCAAAAGCAATCCTTCTTCCCCCGGAAGCCCGACCATTTGGGCTTGAACAATCCGTTGTTGAAGTTGCCATAGTCCCCAGGTTTGTTTAGGCGATGCGATAATTGTAAATTCATTGGCCGACAATCCCGCAAAGCACCCTTCAATGGCTAATCGATTTTTGAAATCAAATCCACCGGGATTATGTGCGCCTTTAGGAATATATAGTTTACCTTCCAATTTAACTTGAGTTCCGGGTGCAAATGAAGGGTGTCGATCGCCAATTGTCACATATAATCTTCCGTTTGCTTTGTTTGGTGCAATTGTTAATCGACTATTCAAATCGCCCGCATCTAAGCTTTGCACCGTCAGCCAAAGTTTAGTTTTACCACTGCGAGTAGTGCGAGGCAATTCATCAACGGTTCCTATAATTTGTATAGTAGCCCGATCGATCGGCTCTACAAAACGACTAATATCAAAGGCTCCTGGCTGTGGTGTTCTGAAGTGATACCAGCCCAAGGCCATTAATACAATCACACTCGCAATCAGCCAAGGTTGAACTTGATGGTGAGCTGGACGTAGTTTTCGCAGGGTGATTCCAATGCAAGCAACGGCGATCGCGACCATACCCGTCATCCACCATGAGGACTGGGTCGTGAGCAGTCCGACAATCCAAGCAATACACCACAATGCACCTGAATAGCCTTGCATGATAGTCTTCCGTTGCTTGCAATTTTTATATCATTTTAATATGCTCAAATCTTCAAGAAATAACCCTAGAATTGAGACCCATAATTCTGAATCTTAGAGAGCGTAGAATGGACATAAGCCATAGTGGAATCATCGCATATCGTCTATGTAAAATATAACCTTTAACTAATTCTGGATCATCCCAAGGAACATCATGATAAAAGTGATATAAATTTTCACTAGAGGGATCTCGTTTCCATTCTTGTGGGAACAGAGCAACAGATAGTTCTTTTTCTACAGCCAATTGAGCTTCCCATT
>JAYUEU010000092.1:0-2920 GCA_043739065.1 Synechococcales cyanobacterium
AAGGGAAATAGTTGTGAACAGTTTGTCTTCTCTTTTGGCTCGACCCGGCGTGACTCAACTCACCCAAGCTTTGCCTCTAGAAGGTCCAACACCTCTTCTGATGGTGGGCGAACAAAAAAAGAGTGGTCTTATCCTCTGTAAAGAATTCCATGCCGAATTCGCAGGCCCAGGTGCGGCGCTGTGCAGTCCAGCAGAAAAGCCCTACAAAGCCATCATTGCTATAGGATCTCCCAATATTGGGACGACGAGCAATACGATCGGTAGGTCGCGTGCCTATGGATTACGGATTCAGTGGAGTCGTTGGCTGTATCGCATTGCGGATCAAGAAAATCCGATCGATCGGGTCGAAAAATTGTTGGCCGGATTAGAAGGCTTTTTTGGCCGATCGGTGGTGACAAATTTACCGAATGAAGTGTTGGGCTTGTTAGTCGGCGTGTTGCCATCTACCGTAGATCAAGTGAAAGAGAATTATCACAATGGCAATATGGTAATTTTCCCCTGCGATCAACTGAAGGTGACAATACTACGTCGCGACGACCTTAATGCATTCATGCCCAATCATGTGCCACTGAAACAGCAAACCACTCTTAAAGAAATTCACCAGACCTATTCCGGCATGTTGCGGTCGGCTTAGCAAAATTTTTCAATGCCACTTTTTTAACCACCAGAAATAGGAGGTCTCATATTCCTGGTGATTATTTTCTTTATGCCATCAGATTACGCACATCTGTCACCTTGCCATTAATCGCCGCCGCCGCGACCATTGCCGGACTCATTAACAACGTCCGTCCTGACGATGAACCCTGACGGCCTTTGAAATTACGATTAGATGACGACGCACTCATTTGACGACCTTCTAACCGATCGGGATTCATCGCCAAACACATCGAACATCCGGGTTCCCGCCATTCAAATCCGGCAGCCACAAAGATTTTGTCTAATCCTTCAGCCTCAGCTTGCAGCTTGACACGCTCAGAACCGGGCACCACAAATGCTTTTACATTAT
This sequence comes from Synechococcales cyanobacterium, assembly GCA_043739065.1. Classification (GTDB taxonomy): domain Bacteria; phylum Cyanobacteriota; class Cyanobacteriia; order Leptolyngbyales; family Leptolyngbyaceae; genus JAAFJU01. Next base: position 1,007 of record JAYUEU010000092.1, read on the forward strand.
TTGCAACATGGTTTCCCTCGGCAATTTTTGCGGCTTCTCGTAAATCAGAAATACGGCCATTCGTACAGCTTCCAATAAAACAAACATCGATCGCAGTTCCTTCCATCGGTTGACCGGGCTTTAACGACATATAGACATAGGCATCTTCAGCCAGAGCTTGCTCATCTTCTGGCATATCCTCTGGGGCGGGAACTTGTTCATCCACACCAACACCTTGGCTTGGCGTGATTCCCCAAGTCACCGTCGGCGCAATGTCTCCCGCATTGAACACCACCATGTCATCATATTCAGCATCGTCATCACTCGCCAAACTGGCCCACCACGCCACCGCCTGCTCCCAATCTTTACCCTTAGGCGCGAAATCTCTACCCTTTAAATAGTCATAGGTCACTTGGTCTGGGTTGACATAGCCACAACGCGCACCGCCCTCGATCGCCATATTGCACACCGTCATCCGCTCTTCCATCGACATCGCATCAAACGTCGTTCCGGCAAACTCATAGGCATAGCCAACGCCGCCCTTAATTCCCAATTTTCGAATGATATGCAAGACCACATCCTTGGCATATACGCCGGGAGTGAGCTGACCGTTAACTTCAATTTTACGAACTTTAAGCTTAGCCAGTGCTAAGGTTTGGGAAGCCAAAACGTCTCGGACTTGACTGGTCCCAATGCCCATCGCGATCGCACCAAAGGCCCCATGGGTGGAGGTGTGGCTGTCTCCACAAACAATAGTCATTCCAGGCTGAGTGAGTCCTTGTTCTGGCGCAATGATATGAACAATGCCTTGATTGCCCGATCCTGCGTTGTAAAACCGAATGCCATATTCAGCCGTGTTTTTTTCAAGCTCCTGAAGCATTTCTTCAGCCATGGCATCTTTAAAGGGTCGCGATTGATTATCGGTCGGGATGATGTGATCTACCGTCGCAACAGTCCGATCGGGAAATGGAATCGTTAAGCCCCGATCGCGCACCATGGAAAAGGCTTGAGGACTCGTCACTTCATGAATCAGGTGAAGCCCGATAAAAAGCTGAGTTTGACCAGAGGGCAATGTGCCAACAGTATGCAAATCCCAAACCTTATCGAAAAGCGTGCGCTGACTCATAATTTAATGCCGGATAAGTGTAAATCAGTTTTTCCTAGGGTTGCTATTGTATCGAAAATTTTGAACCATATGAGGCTTAGTTTACGGTTTAGTTACTAGCATGACTTTATTCAGAGTGAATATCAGAGTGATTGAGTTGAGCAAACTTATCAGAGCGAATCCAGCCGCATCACCTTGGCCCGATGTAAAACGTGGTTTCCGGTTGAATTTTGATAGCGGTATCCTAAAAATCGAATCCGAATCCGATCGCCCACTTGAAAATCACCATTCATTCCCTGATGTAGCGCGGGATCATAGTCACACTCTTCGCCAATAGCCCCGATCGGACTAACTCCCCATTCAACTAGAAGCCGATCGATCGGACTGAGCAGCGGCAACAGTTTGCTAGCCATTAATTGCGGATTGGTTTGGGCGGCATGGGCAGCAGCAGACCATTGAATTAACCAAGGTTCTAGGATTTGGAGGGCTTCGTGCTGAAAGGTTTCGCGACACGTTGTTGCTTGGTGTTTAAGCTTCTGAGCTAAGCGATCGTACTCTTGCTGTAACTCGGAATTTGAAGCGTTGGGGTTTGGAATAGGGATGGAATCAGTGGTCAGCGATCGCACCAAATCATCTACCGAAATTTGTAGGACTTCCGCAATCTTCCTCACCGTCTGCACCTGCATCGTCAAAATATGGCCCTGCTGGAGTCGCTTGATTGCCCCGAGGGAAACCTGCGATCGGAGACTCAGCGCTTTAAATGTGTCGATGCCGCAGTCTGCCATGAGTTGGCGAAGTGCTTGACTGACGGCATTTTGAGTCATATTCTG
>JAYUEU010000093.1:0-6768 GCA_043739065.1 Synechococcales cyanobacterium
GGCTAGTGGATCAGGTTCATACTCTGGACGTTTCAGATGTTGGACGAGCGACAAGTCCGGGATACGGCTCGGTTGCAAAAGGCCGATCGGGTTCGGTCAATAAGGCCCAATCGCAACTATCAAAGAGTTCGGTTTTGTTTTGTGCCCGCCGCATTTGACGTAAGAAGTCACCATTTGCATCAACGCCTTGAGCAATATAATTCAAATACATTTTCATATAGCTGACCCGCGATCGCTCTGAAATGGATTGAGCAATTGGAGATTCGTATAGCCGATCGATGTAATTGCGTACTTCTGAGAGTGGAATAATAGAAATCGGTTGACCGGATAATCCCTGTCGTAATTGCGTAAAAATCCAAGGATTACGAATGGCCGATCGACCAATCATTACGCCCGCTGCTTTAGTTTGATTTAAGATTTGTATTGCTGTTTGAGCGGAGGTTACATTACCGTTTGCAAGCACGGGACAATTCACAGTTTTGACGGCGTAAGCAATCAAATTATAATTCACTTCGCCGTGATACATTTCTTTGACGGTACGGCCATGTAAACTCAATAAATCAATTTGGTGGTGATTTAGTAAATGAAGAATCTTGTCAAAATTTTCAGTATCTTCAAACCCAACTCTCATCTTCACAGTTAATCGTCCAGATATGACCGATCGCAATTCTCCTAAAATCCGATCGACTTTTTCTGGATCTCGTAATAACCCGCCGCCCACATTTTTACGATAAATTCGAGGAGCCGGACAGCCCATATTCAGGTCCACGCCTGCGATTGGATATTGACTTAAGTGTTTTGCAGTACGGACTAAATCTGGAATGCTTTCACCAATCATTTGCGCAAAGATTGGCTGACCTGTAGTGTTATTTACGATCGCATCTAATATGCCTTTTTCAAGACCGGACGTGGCGTGAACCCGAAAATATTCCGTAAAAAAGTAGTCGGGGCAGCCATACTGTGCAATCACATCCATGAACGATCGATTCGTTACATCCTGCATGGGCGCGAGGGCGGAGTAAGCTTGTCCGGGAATTAGAAAAGACATAACGAGAACATGATCGAGGGCCATTATTTTAACGTAAGTTAGAACTCTAAAGCAGAATCGCTAAACTAAAACCCGATCGTCTAGTGGATGCCTTAGAGCTTTTGATGTTTAATAATTGATGACCTAATTAAGTGTCTCTGTTTTCCTATGTTACAAGTCATTAAAATCGCAGCTCAGCCCAGTCCAGCCAAATATGCGATCGTCATTCTCCACGGTTGGGGCGGAACGCCGGAGGATGCGGCTCAGTTCACCGGAATGCTAGAGGTTCCAAGGACCGTTCGATTGATGCCCAAGGGATTATTTCAGCATCCCTATAATCCAGAAGGACAAATGTGGTATGACTTTCCAAATGTTGAACGATTTGATTTTAAGCTTGATTTAAGCGATCGATCGGACCTGCAACGGAGTCGTCAAGTGCTACGCGATTGGATCACTAGTTTGCCAGAACAAATAGGCGTGCCTTTAAACAAAATAATTCTGGGTGGTTTTTCTCAAGGCGGTGCAATGACCATTGAAGTGGGATTAGAATTGCCTCTAGCTGGATTGATGTCTATGAGTGGCTATGCCCATCGCCCAATTTCTTCTGTGACGCGTGCGCCGAAACTTCTGATGACCCACGGAACGGCTGACAATGTTGTCCCGATCGCCGCCTCAAGAGCCACTAAAAATGAGCTGATTAGTGCTGGAGTCGAAGTTGAGTCCTATGAGTTTTCTGGAATGGGACATGAGATTTCTTTGGACGTAATTGAGCGAATGCAAGCATTTATTTTGGCGCAGTTCGCATGAAGGGATAACAGGCACTATAATACAATGTCCTAACAAGAATTCTCCAACAAGAATGCCCGAACAAGAATTTTCTTTCGGGTATTTTGCGTTTTAGAATGTTTTTATGGAATAGATTTTTATAAGGAGCTAAATCATGGGGATATTAAATGGGCGGGATGTACTAAGTTTGGCAGATTTGTCCAGCGCAGAAATTCAACAGGTATTGGATTGGGCGATCGCGATGAAAAATGGTGAACTAAATCCACGTTTTACTGATCGGATTCCCACCTTAGGATTATTGTTTTATAAAGCTTCAACCCGAACCCGTGTGAGCTTCTCGACGGCCATGTTTCAGCTTGGGGGCCAAGTGATGGATTTGAATGTTAATGTAACTCAAATTGGTCGAGGTGAACCGATCGAAGATACGGCGCGAGTACTCGATCGGTATTTGGATGCATTAGCGATTCGGACCTTTGCTCAGGACGATATTGAAACATTTGCACAATATTGCAAAATGCCTATTGTGAATGCGCTGACGGATTTAGAACACCCTTGTCAAGTTCTAGCGGATTTGCAAACAGTACAAGAGAATTTCGGCAAATGTGAAGGATTAACATTTACGTATGTCGGCGATGGCAACAATATGGCCCATTCTATTTTGTTAGGTTGTGCTGCCGTGGGGATGAATGTTCGGATTGCTGCACCTGACGGTTATGAATGTTCGCCGGATGTCGTGGCTCAGGCTAAGAAAATTGCAGGCGATCGGTCCAAGGTAATTACGACGACGGACGTGCGAGCAGCGGTAGAAGGCGCAAATGTGGTCTATACCGATGTGTGGGCGAGTATGGGCCAAGAGACTGAGGCAGACGATCGGATTCCGGTATTCATGCCCTATCAAGTGAATGCGGAATTGATGAAGAATGCGGACAAAGAGGCGATCGTACTTCATTGTTTACCCGCTCATCGAGGTGAAGAGATTACTCACGAGGTAATGGAAGGAAAACAATCGCGCATTTGGGATCAAGCTGAGAACCGAATGCACGCACAAAAAGCATTGTTAGCGGGCTTGTTTGGTTTAGTTTAATTGAACTGCGATCGAGATAATCTGGTTCAATCTCTGTGGGATATGGTTTGTCGTATCCCACAATAAATGCAGAATATCTAAATTTTCCGACCAAATTTTGCCTTTAGATCTTCTAATGAAGGGGTAGGGGCTGATCCTAATTGTTTTTCTATTTTCTGTTCAATTTGCTTTTCTGGCTGAATTCGGGATTGGGATTGAACTTGGGATTTAGGTTGAATTTTGGCGGCAGGACGCTGGCTGATGGGCGATCGAACCGTATCTCTACTATTCTCTTTATTATTGCTTCCTGTTGTCGAGCCAGTATTGTGGACATTTCCATCGGGCGCACGCATTGATAGTCCAATTCGTTTTAATCCCATATTCACTTCCAAAACCCGAACTTTCACCACTTGCCCGACTTTTACCACTTCAGTGGGGTCGCTAATGAACCGATCGGCGAGTTGGGAGACATGAATTAAGCCATCTTGATGCACACCTAAATCAACAAATGCACCAAAATTTGCCACATTCGTCACCACACCTTCCAATTCCATTCCCACATGTAAATCGCGCATTTCTTTAATGTCGTCTCGGAAGGTTGCGTAGGCGAATTGGGCACGGGGATCACGTCCTGGTTTTTCTAGTTCTGCAATAATGTCGCGCAGTGTCGGTTCACCAATTGTTTCAGTAATATAGTTTTTGATATTAGCTTTGAGTTGTTCAGCGATTTTAGTTGTTTCATTTAATTTAACCTTCAAATCCTTTGCGATCGCCTCTACTAATTTATAGCGCTCTGGATGAACAGCAGTATTATCCAGTGGATTTTTTCCATCTCGAATTCTCAAGAATCCAGCCGCTTGCTCAAAGGCTTTAGGTCCGAGTTTGGGGACTTTTAGCAATGCTTTACGATCGCTAAAGGCACCGTTTTCGTTACGATATTGCAGAATATTATTAGCAACAGTTGCATTAATTCCAGAAACAAATGTCAGTAATTCTTTAGATGCCATATTGAGATCGACACCAACGTAGTTCACACAGCTTTCTACGGTATCGTCGAGCTTACGTTTCAATAATTTCTGATCGACATCATGCTGATATTGACCAACACCAATTGATTTTGGATCAATCTTTACGAGTTCTGCCAATGGATCTTGTAATCTTCGACCAATACTAATCGCCCCGCGCACGGTAATATCGAGATCTGGAAATTCACCGATCGCTACATCACTGGCTGAATAAATTGATGCGCCCGATTCATTCACCGTCACTTTGACAGGTTTGGTTTCTAGCGTTGTGAACACTTCTGTTACAAATTCATCAGTTTCACGACTGGCGGTACCGTTTCCGATCGCAATCAATTCAATTTTGTATTTCTCAATCAAATGTTTAACCGTAGCCAAAGCCTCACGTCGTTGTCCTTGACCAGTATGGGGAAATACGGCTTGGTATTCTAAAAATTTCCCGGTCGTATCGAGAACAGATACTTTGCAACCCGATCGAAACCCTGGATCAATTGCTAAGGTTGGTTTCATTCCTGCTGGGGCCGAGAGTAGCAGTTCCCGCAAATTGGTTTCAAATGTTTTAATTGATTCAATATCAGCCTCTAGCTTTTTCTGATTACGAACTTCATTAATCAACGATGGTTTAATCAACCGATTGAATGAATCCTGAAGCATCGATCGATAGAACGATCGTAGGGCCGTCGCCTTGGTCCGAATAATGGCCGTTTCTAAATAGTTTGCCACACTGTCTTCGTCAAAATTAAGACTAAACACAACAATACCTTCAGTTTCTCCGCGACATAATGCTAAAAGATTATGCGATGCAATTCCATTTACTTTTGCACTGTACGATCGATACATCTCAAACTTAGTTGTGCCTTCGGGATGTCCATCTTTTAAACGGGATTCAAACAATCCAGATTTCAGCAAGAATTCCCGTAAATACGATCGCAAATCGGCCCGATCGGCAGTTTCTTCGGCCAAAATATCAGAAGCGCCAGCCAAGGCTTCTTCAGCAGTTTTCACACCTTTTTCAATATCAATATACTTGGATGCTTCTTTAGACAAATCGGCTGCTACGGTATTAGATTGATTGAGTACTTTAATCCATTCGGCCAATACACCTAGTCCTTTTTCACGGGCGATCGTAGCCCTAGTCCGACGTTTGGGCTTATAGGGGAGATATAGATCCTCAATTTCAGTTTTAAGTAAACTGGCTTCAATTTTATGTCGCAATTCCTCAGTAAGTTTGCCTTGAGATTCGATCGATTCAAGAATTACTTTTTTGCGATCTTGAAGTTCGGTGAGATAAGCAAACCGCTCACTCAAAGTCCGCAATTGAATCTCATCCATTTCCTCAGTCTGTTCTTTCCGATATCGGGCAATGAATGGTACAGTCCCTCCGTCGGCAAAGAGATTAAGTGCCGCCTGAATCTGACTTGGCTTTACGGCAAGTTCGGACGCGAGTAGAGCAATAAGATTGAGCATAGCTAATTGGGTAAGACTGATGAGTGATATTAGGGCTGCGATCGTCTATTTTACACGACTCCTGTACTTTCTTTATTTGAGCTGAATGCTTTCACAGTTTTTGTGGATATAGTCGTCAAAAAACGGTAAATAAATATATGAAAGTAATCTAGTCTAAAGGATAAATTAAGTAAAGAAGAATGAAATCAAGAATAGGGTGTGTAAATCAATAGTTCCTTCACTATAATTATCATTCACTATGTTCTTTTAATATCTGATATCGATCGGATCAATCCCCGTATCTTGCAGCAATCGATTACTATACAGACTTCAAAGGTTGACGCCGAATAGGAATCTGGATAGAAAATTTTGTTCCTTGATTAGAGTTTGAAAAACACTCTAGTTTACCCTTATGTATCTTAGTAATGATTTGATAGCTAATAGATAGTCCCATACCAGTTCCTTTACCAATTTCTTTAGTAGTAAAGAAGGGATCGAAGATTCGTTTCTGTATGTCTTGAGGCACACCTTTGCCATTATCAGCGATTACAATTTCTATCCACTGGCTATCAAGCATAGATGTCTGAATAGTAATTTGACTAGGGCGATCGTTATTTTCTTGAAATGTTCGTTGTGCCCTGGCCTCTTCTAGCGCATCGATCGCATTCGCTAAAAGATTCATGAACACTTGATTGAGTTGTCCAGGGTAACACTCCACCAAAGGCAACTGACCATAATCTTTAATCACTTCAATAGCTGGATAATTAGAGTGAGGGTTTAGGCGGTGTTGTAAAATCATTAAGGTACTATCAATCCCCTCATAAATCGAAACTGACTTAAAGGCTGCTTCATCCATCCGCGAAAAATTTCGCAGCGACAGCACAATTTGGCAAATGCGATCGGTACCTATTTTCATAGAAGTGATAATTTTCGCAAGATCTTCCTGCAAAAACTCTAGATCAATTTCCTCCGCCATGACTTGAATGTCTGAAACAGGATTAGGATAGTGTTGCTGGTAGAGTTTGACAAAGTTTAACAATTGTTGAGTATGGGTATCCAAGGGGCTTAGATTGCCGTGAATGAAGCTGACAGGATTATTGATTTCATGAGCAATCCCAGCGACAAGTTGCCCTAAGCTGGACATTTTTTCGCTTTGCACTAGTTGTAATTGAATGCTTTGCAGCTCTTGAAGCGATTGTTGGAGAGCTTGAGCTTTCTGATTGAGTTGAGCTTCAGATTTGCCTAATTGCTGAGCCTGTTCCTGAGCTTGTAATGCACTTTGCTCAACTTTGATCTTTTCTTCCAAAAGCTCCTCATTCGTTTGACGCAGTTGTAACGTGCGATCGATGATCCGTAATTCCATTTCTTCTGAAGTTTGGCGTAGTCGAGTAATTACTAAGACAATGCCCATTAGAGCTAAGGCT
>JAYUEU010000094.1:0-4189 GCA_043739065.1 Synechococcales cyanobacterium
CTTTTGATCTCGCGACCCGTAATTCCGATGGGCAAAGATCTCGGCTATCTTCCCGGCGATCTAAACGACAAACTTACCCCCTGGATGCAGCCGTTATACGATAACTTTGATTTGATTTTTGGCACCACAGATTCTCGTAACAAACCACTTCATTGGCGACGGGGCCACGAAGAACTGATTGAACATGGTCTTTTGCAAATTGAACCCTTGACCTACATTCGGGGCCGAACATTACCCCAACAGTTCTTTGTAGTCGATGAAGCTCAGAACCTAACGCCCCACGAAGTTAAGACAATTTTGACGAGAGCAGGCGAAGGGACAAAGATTATTCTGACGGGCGATCCAGAACAAATTGATAATCCTTATGTAGATGCCTCTAGCAATGGACTGACTTACGCAGTTGAACGGTTCAAACATGAATCGATCGCCGCCCACATTACTTTATCTAGAGGAGAACGATCGCCCCTAGCAGAACGGGCAACTAAAGTTCTCTAACGTACTGATTTGAATGACATTTAAGTGATCGGTTGGTTCAATTATTAATCCGATCGTTTAAATGTCGCAATCAATAAACAAACAATTCCAACATTAATAAATACATCAGCCAGATTGAAAATTGCAAAATTAATCAGCTTTACATCAATAAAATCAATCACATGACCAAAGACAAATCGATCGATACCATTACCAAACGCGCCACTCAAAATCAATCCATAACCCACCTGTTCCCATCGGGTAAATCTCGGACCCCAAATCGCTCCGATCGCCAAGCCTAAACTCACAATTAGCGACAACCACCGCAACCAAACTGCACCACTGAAAAGACTAAACGCAGCCCCAGTATTCACAACATAAGTCCAATTCAACACTCCCGGAATCACCGGAACCGACTGCTGCAATGTAAATGTATGTAATATCCAAAGTTTCGTTATCCGATCGAGAATCAATCCTACACTCGCCGCAATCCAAAACCTACGATTCTTAATTTCTAAAACCTTCTTCACAAAACCCACTCCACCCATTCACGATTTAACATTCTTAATTCTCAATTAATAAACCATTCTTAATTAATAAAACAGCATCTTTCGCATTATAAATGCCAACACCGACACCGCACAAACTACAGCCAACTGTCCCGGAAGCAAATTCAGCGAGTACGCCGTTAAAGCCACATTCAAAGTCATCTTACTAACATCTGCAATATTAAGCGCATAGATGGCCCATAGATAGCTCGCCCCGATCGTATGAATCACCGCCAGCCCACTGATGGAGCAAAGCGTCAACCATTCTAAACGTGGTTGCGATCGGAAGGCTAAATAGCCACATAGCCAAGCCCCCGGCAAAAAACCCAACAAATAGCCAAACATCGGCTGCTGTAAATAACCAAACCCGCCGCCCTGTACAAAAAACGGAAATCCCGCCAACCCCAACGACACGTAAGCCACCTGGGAAATCACCCCCGCATTACGTCCGCCCATACAGCCAACAAACAACACCGCGCCAATCTGATAATTCACACCCATAAAATGAGCTGGAACATCCTGAGAAGTCCAAGACCAGGGCACCCCAACAATAGATGCATGAAGAAAATTACCACCGATCGTCAGCAATAACCCAATGAATGCCCACAGTAGCTCCGTTAAAGTAATCACACGCCCCAACCGCACTCAAACATAATCCCCATTAGTTATACGATGATCTGTCAAATCATGAATAATATTTGATCGACATATTGATCAACAAGTTTCCCTCGGGAAATACAACATTTTGAGGAGGCAGTTCTGAGCCTTGACCTGCTACGCTTTTTTGGAATAACTCGCCCCGCCTTTGACCTATGACAGTCGCTACGGCCAGCAGTCTTACCAATACTACGATGACGACGATCGATACGATGACGATCGATACGACAACTCTCGATCGGATCCATCAGATTTATAGTCAACCGCTGCCCGACCTAATGTTTGAAGCGCAACGGATTCACCGCGAACACCACGACCCTCGCGCCATCCAGCTTTGCACCCTCGGCAACATCAAAAGCGGGGCTTGTCCTGAAGACTGCGGCTACTGTTCTCAAAGCGTCCACAATAATTCAGGTCTCGCTCCCGAACCTTTAATGCAATCGGCAGCGGTTTTACAGGAAGCCCAAGCCGCTAAAGCATCCGGCTCCACAAGATTTTGTATGGGCGCAGCATGGCGAGAGGTGAAGGACGGACCGCAATTCGATCGGGTTTTGGATATGGTCCGAGATGTGGCGGCGCTGGACATGGAAGTTTGCTGCACGCTGGGAATGCTAAAACCTCACCAAGCCCAACAACTTAAAGAAGCGGGACTGACGGCCTACAATCACAACTTGGACACGTCCCCCAGCTATTACGAAAAAGTCATTACCAGCCGCACCTACCAAGATCGGCTCGACACGATTAAGGCCGTCAGCGATGCAGGGATTTCAGTATGTTGCGGCGGGATTGTTGGCATGGGCGAATCACAAACCGATCGGCTTGAATTTCTCGAAGCATTGCTAAAATTGGATCCGGTTCCTGAATCGATTCCGATTAATTCTCTGATCCCGATCGCAGGAACACCATTGGAAAATGCACCACCCATCGATCCGATCGATATGGTGAGAATGATTGCAACCACCCGAATTTTGTTTCCGACAGCGATCGTGCGTCTGACAGCGGGACGATCGGCCATGAGTGATGAATTGCAGGCGATGTGTTTCGTGGCGGGCGCAAATTCGATTTTTACTGGACCTGTGCTGTTGACGGCTCCCAATCCTAGTCGCGATCATGACGGTGAATTATTAGAGCGGTTGGGAATGGTCGCAAAGACTAATTACTAATTAATCGTGTTGGAATTTATAAGTTAGGCAGACAATTCAGCGAGCCAACTCAATAGAATCTGATTGATTTGATCCGGCACCTCATCATGAGGACAATGGCCAACCTCAGCTAGGCAAACCAATTGGACTGCCGGATTAAACTCCACAATCTTCTGAGCAATGCTAGGCGGCACAAACTGATCCTTCGCGCCCCAAATCAATAACATCGGTAACGTCATTTTCGGTAACGCGGACCTAGCGGTGTAGTCTGATGGAAGTTCCCGCTGACTCATGACCATGGTTGCTAAAGCACGAGCCGCATTACGATCGAATGCCGGAGTCGACAAAATCTCAATCAATTCTGCATCTAGTCTTGTTTCATCCACATACGCGCCCTTGATCCACTTTCTAATCACAGCAGGCTGGCGGATCCAGCGAAAAAACGGTACAAAAATTGGTGACCACGTAATCACTCGTTTCACTAACGCTCCAACAGGCTGAGTGAATGCCTTAATTGGCGACGGAAAGGACACCGCCGAAAAATCCGGTAGATTCAACCAAGCGATCGCCGTCACCACATCCGGATGTTTCGCCGCCAGACCCAAACCCACCACAGAACCCAAAGAATTTCCCACCACTATCACATTTTGCCCAATCACCTGGGTGACAAAATCAAATAACTGCTCAACCCAGAACGCTGTCCCATACACTGTGCTGTCTTTATCAGATGCGCCAAACCCCAACAGATCGATCGCATAAATCGATCGATTCGCACTCAACGGCCCCACATTCGATCGCCAATGCCGCACCGATGCCCCAAATCCATGAATAAGCAGTAGTGGTGGATTTAGCAGAGAATTCAGTGGTGAATCTAGCGACGACGAGGATAAGGACGATGCTGCTGTGAAGGTATATCGGACGCGATGCCCTCGCCAAATCCACTCTCGATTCACGATGTCTTGCTCCTCCCTGCGACCAAGGTGAAAAATTCTACAATTCTTATAACTTTATTTTCACATCTAGACCCAAGAATTGGGTAATATAGACAACACAGGTTGAACTAGCTTCAGCCCTGTAGAATTCTGTTTACTTATGTCCAATTCACAAAACGGTGCCCGTGTCGGAAAGAGAACCCAGACGATTTAATCGCGATCTCCCCATGATCAACGAACGTATTCGCTTCCCGAAAGTTCGGGTTGTGGGTGTTGACGGTGAGCAATTGGGAATCATGACCTCCCGTGAGGCCCAAACCATTGCAGATGACAAAGAACTTGACCTCGTACTGGTTAGCGATAAGGCAGATCCGCCTGTCTGTAAAATCATTGACCATGGTAAGCACAAGTTTGAACAAGAGAAAAAGGCAAAGGA
>JAYUEU010000095.1:0-7850 GCA_043739065.1 Synechococcales cyanobacterium
CTTCCGCGAAACCCAATTTAACAACCTCGTCAACTTGCGGGGAGCCACCATCCAGGGTCGCGCCGACTTCAGCTATAGCCAATTCACAAACGGCGCAAAGCTTAATGTCCCAGGACTCCATTTCGACTCTGACAACGCTAAACTCATCGGCGATCCCGGACGCATTGGTCAAGTCATCACCGTTCCCACCATTCAAGGCAACGAAACCCTAATTCGTGAACTCATTCGCAACTTCCGAAAACTCGAACAAATCAGCGATGCTAATCAAATCGACTACACCGCCCAAAAACTTCGATCGCGTGAACTGTTGCGTCGCGCCATCGGAATCAACCTCAACACGGCAACGGCCCAAAAACTCCAGTCCCTGGGACTCAGCACAACCCAAGCCACCGCTATCCTTAAACGTCGCGAAGCCCAGCCCTTACGAACGCTTAGCGAACTGCTCTCCCTTGGTGACATTGATCTGTCTACCTACACCCGAGTCCGCGATCGCGTCATCACCACTGAACCTCTGCCCCTCCCGATCGAAATCCTAAATCGTATTGGACTTTCTATTCGTTGGGTCGGCACCAGCGCAGTTTTAGTTCTAAGCCGTAATGGCACCAGTTTTTGGCTAGTGTTTGGCGTAGGTCTAGTTTCAGTTGCCTACTTCGCCATTCTCTTTTGGCTAATCGATCGTGCCCGCCGCCGTTTCCCCCAACCGATTCTTCCCACTCTCACCGAAACCCTCTCCGTCCTTAGCCTCGCCACTCTCATCGGCAGCTTAGGTATGGTGGCCATTTTTGAAAACGCCGATCGGCCTTGGTCTACCCTCGCCTGGACCGCTCTCACCCTAATTCCTATTCCCGGCGCAATTGTCCTTCAGCTTTATCGTGTCGGACGTTATCATCAAAATCTGAATCTCAGCTACTTTGTCGAAGAAGGCACTCTACGCCAACTTCGTCTTTTAGTAGGCCGCTTACCAATTGTTCCGCTTTACCCCACCTTCCGCGAACGCTATTTACCCATCCCCTGGCACCGTCATTGGAACTGGTTAAACTATTTTGACTTTAGCTTTAATAATTTTCTACGATTTGGATTTAACGACATTCGGATCCGCGATGAATTTCTTCCCGGGCTGTTCACCACATTAGTCTGGTACCAATGGAGTCTAGGGACTCTGTACATTGCACTACTGCTCTGGACCCTTTCTCGCACCATCCCCGGACTCAATTTGCTTATCTATTTCCGCTAATCAATCACGGTATTCAAAATGCCTGCCGTAATGCCTCTTAAATCAATCTCCAAATCAATCCCAAACCCGATCGCTAGATACATCGTCCCATAAAGGAAACAGGCACTAAAAAGAGAATGATTTTGTAAGCAATCTGCAAAAATGCTGTTAATATTCAGCAACTTCAAGTTTGCCTCTGTGATTTGAGACTGTGTGATTTGATCAGTGAAATTTGTAGTTTGAGTCATTGTGTGGTGAGGAAACTGCGTGAGAACCGTAAGAAAGGGACCAATTTCATCTAAACAGCCATCTAAAGAGTCGCTCCAGAGAAAAAAAGCCGCCAGTCGAAGTACTGGACAAGCTGGCACCGTCCGTCCCATCAAAAGCAATGCTGGTCCCACTCGCAAACTACCGCCGAAGAAAGCTGGCACTAACCGATTCACCTGGCTATTTTTCTGTTTGACAGGAATAGCTATGATTTCCGCCACAGCAGGTGCATTACTTGCAGTTTCCTTATCTAGCACTCCTCTTATGCAGCGCAAGCTTTCGACGGCTGATGCTGCGTTCTTCAATAAAAGTGGCATCGCTAGCCAAAACAGTCTGAAACTGCCCGGTCTAACCCGACCCGTAAATATCTTATTGCTCGGAACTAAAGTCCTAACCACAGATGTTAGCCAAGTTCCCACTCAGCTCAAAGATGCAAAATACCAAGCCCTGATTAATTCCTTTGAAGGCTTAACAGACACAATGCTTCTGATTCGGTTCAATCCCGAAAACAAGAAAGTAAGCGTTCTTTCCATTCCCCGAGACACCCGCACGACAATCCCTGGACATGGCATCACCAAAATCAACGAAGCCAATTCCTTAGGTGGACCGCCTCTCGCCGCCCGAGCCGCTAGTGAATTATTAGGTGGAGTTGGGGTCGATCGCTACATTTCCATCAACGTTCAAGGGATTGAAGCCCTCGTCAATGCCCTCGGCGGTGTCACCGTCTACGTCCCCAAGGACATGAAGTACAGCGACGACAGTCAACATCTGTACATCAACCTCAAAGCCGGTCGCCAACATCTCGACGGAGCAAAAACTCTTCAACTCTTGCGCTTCCGTTATGATGCCTACGGAGATATTGGTCGAATCCAACGCCAGCAGATGGTAATGCGCTCGATAATGGAACAGGCTCTAAATCCAGCGACCATCACTCGTTTGCCTGATATTCTTTCCGTAATCAAGTCTCATATCGACACCAACCTTTCAGTGGAAGAAATCGTCGCCCTCGTTGGCTACGCGGCCCAGACCAACCGATCGAATACTCAGATGCTGATGGTACCGGGAGAATTCAGTCGTCCCGGCGAATTTAATGCGAGCTATTGGCTCCCGAGTCAAAAACGGATTCAAGACATCATGGCCCGTCATTTTGACTTCGGCGATCTGGGTGCAGAAGACACTAGCAGTCAGTCTGTTCGGATTACGCTGCAAGATAGTACTAAGCAACCCGATCGGGTTCAGACCGTTCTCAAAACCTTACAAAAGTCAGGTTATAGCAATTCGAGTTTAGGACAACCTTGGAATGAACCTCTCAGTGTCACTCGCATTGTGGCTCAGCAGGGTGATACAAAAAGTGCTGATGCGGTTCGAGAAGCTCTTGGATTTGGCGAAATTCGGACTGAAGCAACAGGTGATCTAGATTCAGATGTTACGATTCAACTGGGTAAAGATTCGCTACAGCCGAAAACTAAGCCATAGAATTTAGATCCCCGTCTACGGTATAACTTCAAAATTCATCAAAATAATTCATAAAAAACGAGGTCAAAATATTAAGCCTCGTTTTTTACTTATACCCCCAGGGGAATTCGAATCCCCGTCGCCTCCGTGAAAGGGAGGTGTCCTAGGCCTCTAGACGATGGGGGCGTAGGAATTGCGTTTTTTGCAACTTATTCAACATATCAAACTGGTGTAGGATTTGCAACAAAAATCTAAAATTTCTTTCTCCAAAGCCTTTACATTAAAGAAACTGTTGGATCCATAATTTAGATCTAAGTTAACTACATTCAGTTAGCCGCTCGCGCTATTAAAAAATGCTCATTAAAAAAGCGATTCAAATAAGATTTTGAATCGCTTTTTAGATACCCCCAGGGGAATTCGAATCCCCGTCGCCTCCGTGAAAGGGAGGTGTCCTAGGCCTCTAGACGATGGGGGCATAGTGACTTGGCGCTGTAGGTATTAATCCCGACGAACGCTCGACTTCTAGCAATCTATAGGACTTTCAGAGAACTGTCAATATCAAATCTCATAATTTTCGTTTAAACCATTGCAAGCCAGATTTGAGAACGATCGCAGCATCAACGGCCACCCCATAAACTGTCATGTCAAGAGTCCGATCGGATCAACGGCTCTTCTACTGTGAAGCCATATCAAATCACTCTGCCGAGTTGCCATTGTCTCTGTCGTAAACTACGTCTATGTACAGAAATTGTGGCTAACTCCATGCATTTAGGTAGATTTTTTGTTTTTGTAGGGCTTTTTTAGGTTTTACTAGTCTTCAGGGTAGTCATGGCTTCGGAGTCTCTTATGACACAATTAACTTCAAAACACAGCAGTTCACCCGAAGATGATTTGCCGAATGACCAACGTCAGGTGGCCGCAATGGTGGAATCAGAGGTAAAGCACGTACAGGTTTCACAGGTTTCACCTTGGCTCGTTCCATTGGTTTATGCTGTGGGTCAATATCTAGTATTACCACTCTATTTTCGGCGGGTTGATGTGCTGGGCCAAGAATGGCTACCGAAGTCTGGCCCCATTATTCTGGCTCCGACACACCGATCGCGTTGGGATGCATTGATGTTGCCCTACGCGACGGGTGTTAAGGTGACGGGTCGAAATCTTCGCTTTATGGTCAGTATGAATGAGGTCAAGGGGCTTCAAGGATGGTTTATTCGGCGACTCGGAGGATTCCCTATTGATACTCTGAAACCTGGAATCGCCAGCTTGCGTCATAGCATTGAATTGCTTCAACAAGGCGAGATGATAGTTATCTTCCCAGAAGGTAATATTTTTCGAGATCGATCGGTACAACCGCTGAAAGCTGGGTTTGCCCGACTTGCACTTCAAGCAGATGCGGCAGGAATCGCGGATAGTAAATTGGGAGTCCAGGTAGTGCCCGTTAGCTTGACCTACAGCGATCGGTTCGTGCCTTGGCGATGCAGTGTTCAAATTCGTATCGGCAAGCCCTTAGAGGTCCATCAATACTGCACAGGAAAAGCCAAACAGGATGCAAAGGTTCTCACGGAAGACCTGCGGAACTCCTTGCAAACGATGCTTACCGAATCCTGTGAGGCATTAGATCTGCCCCAGTCATGAGATTAGAGACACTAAAAATCGGCCTAGATAGTCTCTAAGCCGATCACTTCTAACCTCTATTTCTCTCGTATCAACCTATCGACCAATACCGACATATCGGAATCCAGCCGCTTCGACCATAGCCTGATCAATGAAATTCCGTCCATCAATCAACACAGGCGTATTCATGAATGTGGCCATCTTGGCATAGTTTAAGTTCTCGAATTCCTTCCATTCCGTCACCACCACCAGCGCATCACAACCATCGGCTAAACGCTCTGGGTCGGTTTCGACAATCACATCTGAAATACCGTGACGCATTCCAGACTGGGAAATAATTGGGTCATACGCTTTGACTTTTGCGCCTAGACGAGCGAGATTTTCGATCAATACTAAGGCAGGAGCATCACGCAAATCATCGGTATCAGGCTTGAACGTTAGCCCCAGAAGACCGATCGTTTTCCCTTTTAAGATCTTTAGAACCTGTTGTAGCTTCTCGATCGTCACCATTTTCTGGCGTTCGTTGACCGAAATTGCCGCCTTCATCAACTGGGCATCATAACCATAGTCTTCAGCGGTATGAACCAGCGCCGACACGTCTTTCGGGAAGCAGGAACCGCCCCAGCCGAGTCCAGCATTCAAGAACTTCCCACCAATCCGGGTATCCAGACCGATGCCCTTCGCCACTTGTGTAACATCTGCCCCAACCCGATCGCAAATGTTGGCGACTTCATTGATAAAGCTAATTTTGGTGGCTAAGAACGCATTGGCCGCGTACTTAATCATTTCCGCTGAACTGAGATCCGTCGTCACGACTGGAACCGTTGCGGCGGATTTATCAACAGCAAACTCACGAGCCACAATCGGTGCATACAAATCCTGCATCAATCCCTTAGCTTTGCTACTATTGCCCCCCAAGACAATCCGATCGGGGTTAAACGTATCGTGAACCGCCGACCCTTCCCGTAGGAATTCAGGGTTGCTGACTACATCAAATTCAGGTTCCCCATGGCGCTCAAGAGTTGCTGTACTGCCTACTTTTACGGTGCCTTCTGCAAGCTTGGATTTCTCCGCAAAGCCATCTAAAACAATCATCCGAACCCAGTCACCAGAGCCGATCGGGACCGTAGATTTATTCACAATTACTTTGTAGCCGCTCGTCGAATGCAGATTTTCACCAATACCACGGGCGACAGCTTCCACATAGCGCGTATCACTTTCACCATTGGGCAGCGCAGGAGTTCCGACCGCAATAAACAAAATTTGGCCATGGTCCACACCCGCTGCCAAGTCCGTCGTGAATTCTAAACGACCGGACTGAATCGCGCCTTGCATGACATCCGATAGCCCTGGTTCAAAAATCGGCGATTGCCCCGACTTCATCAAGTTCACCTTGGCTTCATTGTTATCCACACAGATCACATGATGACCAATGTGAGCTAAACAAGCCCCTGTAACTAAGCCCACGTAACCAGTTCCAATAACACAAACTTTCATAGGATTTCCTCTAAATTTATGAAAACATCATTAATAACTAGACTGCCCTTGGTCCTCAAAATAAGTGATCTAAAGGCAGATGATTTTGGAAGTTTATCGCAGCGCAGCAGAAGCAACCACTTCAGATCCGAGGCGCTGACGGAAATCTGCGATCGTTCGGCTAAGACCTTCTTGAAGAGGCACAGTCGGCTCCCAGTCCAGCAATTGCTGCGCTAGGGTAATGTCTGGCTTACGGCGGCGAGGATCATCCTGGGGTAATGGTTCAAATTTCAAGGCAACGTCGGGATTCACCATGTCTTGAATCGTTTTAGCGAGCTGTAAGATGGTGTATTCGCCGGGGTTTCCAATGTTAACTGGGCCAACATAGTCGCTGTTCATCAAGCGAATGAAGCCTTCAATGAGGTCTGACGCATAGCAGAAGCTCCGAGTCTGAGAACCATCGCCGTAGATCGTCAACGGAATGCCTTTGAGCGCCTGAACAATTAGATTGCTGACAACGCGGCCGTCGTTTTCCAACATACGCGGACCGTAAGTGTTGAAAATCCGTACGACTCGAATATCCACCTCGTTTTGACGATGGTAATCAAAAGCTAAGGTCTCAGCGACCCGTTTGCCTTCGTCGTAGCAGCTTCGGATCCCGATCGTATTGACACTACCGCGATAGCTTTCGGGCTGTGGATGCACCTCAGGGTCGCCGTACACTTCCGATGTAGACGCGAGGAAAAAACGGGCCTTAACGCGCTTGGCTAGACCTAGCATATTCATGGTCCCAAGAACATTGGTCTTAATAGTCTTGACCGGATTGTATTGGTAATGAACGGGAGATGCTGGGCAAGCAAGGTGATAAATTTGATCGACTTCTAACCGAATGGGTTCGGTAATGTCATGACGAATCAAGTCAAACTTCGGGTTGCCCATCCACTGGAGAACATTTTGCTTGTTTCCGGTATAAAAATTGTCGAGACAGATCACATCATGACCTGCAACCATCAGTCGATCGATTAGGTGGGATCCAAGAAATCCAGCACCGCCAGTTACTAAAATTCGCATAGGTTTCAAGATTAGGAAGACAGATTTCGTCAGAGTTAGGTCTGACGTATGGACGATCGTCGGGCATTATGGGCCGAGATACGATGATCTTAGAGTACCCAAACCCGATTCAGACCCAATCAAACCGTTACTCCTCAGACTCTATCAAGAAGAAATACGGAAGAGACCTACTCTGTGATGAAGATTTATCGAATCTTCACTACTATGGCTCTCCCGCTCCGTCTTTTCCCGTAGCTAGCCTTTGTCTTGTCCTAGCCGAAGCACCGCCATGAACGCTTCCTGGGGCACATCTACGGTTCCAATCGACTTCATACGTTTCTTTCCCTTAGCTTGCTTTTGTAATAGCTTTTTCTTCCGGGAAATATCACCGCCGTAGCACTTCGCCAAAACATCTTTCCGCAGGGCCGGGATATGTTCACTAGCAATCACTTTGGAACCGATCGCCGCTTGAATGGGGATTTTGAACTGGTGACGCGGAATCAGTTCCTTTAGCTTTTCGGTTAATGCGCGGCCCACGCCATAGGCTTTATCTCGATGAACGATCGCCGCGAGTGGATCCACCGGATCGCCATTAATTAACACATCTAACCGCACTAAATTATTGATTCGATACCCCGTGACTTGATATTCCATGCTGGCGTACCCGCGCGATCGGGATTTCATCTGGTCAAAAAAGTCGGTTACAACTTCTGCTAAGGGCATGTCATAGATCAGCGTCGTTCGGCCCGGAGTTAAGTACTTCATGTCCTTGAAA
>JAYUEU010000096.1:0-8798 GCA_043739065.1 Synechococcales cyanobacterium
AGTGTCTACCAAGAGATTTAAAGAATTAGCATCATTGTTAACATTATCAGTAGCCGACTGAGCCTTGATATTAAGAATCGAGCCACCTCCCAAGGTTAACTGTGCCACAGGGTCGTTAGCATTACCAGTCGCCATTGAAGTAAAGCTAAACGTGATAGTAGAACTATTAGCTCTCTTAGCAGATAAATCACTTAGCACTTGACCGCTTGTATCATTAGCAATCGAGTAAAATCCTAAAATTGCACCTTGAGGTAATGACAGTCTGCGTTGGGTTGATTGACTGGTAACTTTTAAGACATTATCGTCTGGTAAGGCTGAAAATAGAATTTCTGCACGTCTGAGAGCGACTTGCTTGTAACCTTCATCTCCAACTTTGTAGGTCTTGCCTCCAGATGTAATATTTCCACTTGCATCGTCAACAATAAAAACACCAATTTCATTGTTAGTTTGAGCATTTCGTGTAAATAGTAACGAACCAAATCCTTTATCAAGTTGCAGCGTATTGGTTCCAGCAGTAACTTTTGGTGTAGTAGTAATCAATCCATCAGTACCACCAGCAAATCCTGCGGCAGTAAAATAATTGATGTTACCAATACTTTGTACATTTAACACCGTAGATTTGCCGTTAACTGGTGCGGAGGTCAAAGTGAATGCATTTGTATCAACTGAATCAGGTCCATTGACTAGAGCTTCATTTATGACACGCCCATTTAAAGAACCAACAGATGGCAACGTCCAACCAAGAATACGAGCCAAGGTCGGTACTACATCGGCGTTGCTGATGGGGGCATTATCAACGTAGCCAACCTTAAAGTCTGGACCGATCGCCGCCATGTTATTAAAAGTATCGCCGCGACCAAAACTACCATGCATCCCTTGACCTTGCTGAAGCGTAGTATCGGCAATTTCTACTTGAGATAGAGTGTCGTTAGGATCGTTAGGGTTAGTGCTAAAGGTTTTAAAGTTAATGACAATCGAAGGAGTGGGAAGTTCGGAAGTACCTATCAGCCCAATCGTGCTGAGTTTAAGCGCCCCAGGAATGTCGCCAAAAGCATCATCGGTAAAGATTCCACTGATGTAATCTTTTTGTGCCAAAAAGGAGACAATTTTGGCTACTAAGGTCTTATCTTTGCTAGGCACATAAAGCAGATCTGAGCCGCCGTTAGCAGCTATTAAAACTTGAGTTTTCGGGTCAATTACACCATTGACAACTAAACCACTACCACCGATGACAGCGTTGCCATTAGTAGGTCTCTGACCTGCGAGCGGATCAACTTTGGCATACTGGATATTGTTATTATCGAATGGAGTTACTGTATTTTTATCGGGATCGTAGAAAGCCGCTCCTAAATCTTTTGCCAAGTCGATCGCTACAAATCCTGGGGGTAAAAACCCAGAATGAACACCCGCATAATTTAATGTTGCTGCATAGCTGGTGGTATTGATATAGGTAGGGACTCCATTCGCATCAAAGCTCTTAATCCCAACCGCTTGTTTGCTGATCGTAGCAAATCCGTGATCGGCAGTAATAAATATATCGGTATTGTCGTAAAGAGTTTTCCCAGAATTAGCGGGATCTGGAGTCGCCTTAAGATAATCAATAATCTGTTTTAAGTTAGCATCAGCATTTGCTACCGCCTTTTTTGGAGTAGGACCATTGATACCGATGGTTAGCGAATTATTGCCAGGATCAGTGGCATTGAAAGCATCACCATTGTTGTGTTGTGTGCCATCAGGATCTCTAGACCAATAGACGGCAGCAAATCCTTTGGATGTGTTGTTGGAAATGTCAGCAACAAACTGAGGGAGAACCGCTTTAGTGGTTACATCCGCGAAATATTGTTGTTGAGATGTATTAGCATTTAAGGTTCCAGCAGTTGTTAGGTTGCCTGAGGGCTGAACTCTAAGGCTCCCAATCGTGTTTGCTACAGTGGCTGTCCCAGGAACATTTTGACCGAATAACCCCGCAGTAGCAAAACGATCGGCGATTGCTTGGCTCAATGGAATTCCAGTTTGCGAACCAGTCACAGGACTAACTGAAGGGTTTATGGCCTGAGCACTGCTCGCAATATTGGTACTATCATCAATAATTACAGTTTTAGGCGTGATATTTGCAGTTGAAGTGCCGCCAGTCCGATTATCTTGAGTGACATCTTGAATAGCTGTAGGACCGAGCTTACCGATCGCTAATGTAGAGTAACCATTGAGTCGAGCGTAAGCCAAGAGTGATTCTTCAGTCAAAAAGTTGTTTTTACTAAAGCTTGAATCGGGGTCGGAAAGATTAGAGTTAGCATCAATATCTGCCAAGACAGCATCATTCTCAATGAATGGTGTGACATTACCGTTGGCATTTGGCACTGGAAAGCCTGTATAAACGGTGTTACTAAAATCACCTGTATCACCAAGATAGTGGCCTGTAGCGATCGCAGAAGCGTTAGGTGTAGTAAATGTAGGGAAAAAGGCATGACTATCGGTAAAATTGACCCCATTTTGCCGGATGCTAAATAAAGTTGGTGTATCAGTTTGGTTTACTGCACCTGGACGTAAACCGTCTGCAACAAAGACAATTATATTTCTAGACATATTTATTTCCGAGTATTGTTCAATTTTCAAAAGTACTTTCCATAAACAAGTTTTATAAAAAAATACTTTTGTTACTTACTATTAAAAATAGTTGACTCTTATTCAGAAATGGTTGGGGAAAGATTATGGGAAGATTAAACTTACATATCCATAAAATTTAATAATTCATGATGATTCAGAAATCCTTAAAACCCTTGTAGTGGTGGGGGTTCCTGCTATGCAAGAACCATAAAAGGAATGCAAATTAGAATGGAATAATCTTTGCTAGATCGCAAGCTTTATCACTGCCTTTTTTAAGCTGATAAACGCTACGGAATCTCATGAAATCGATTTCAATCATCTCTGTC
Organism: Synechococcales cyanobacterium; assembly: GCA_043739065.1. Taxonomy (GTDB): domain Bacteria; phylum Cyanobacteriota; class Cyanobacteriia; order Leptolyngbyales; family Leptolyngbyaceae; genus JAAFJU01. The sequence continues at coordinate 2,931 of JAYUEU010000096.1, forward strand.
TTTTTAGTGCAAACTGAAACCGATCGGGAAGTATCAAAAAAGACGCAATCTCTACAAACCTGTGACATAATAAAAGCGCCTATCTTGCTAAGTGGGTAATCTCGCTCTGTACTCTCGCAAAGCTTACGGGGTGAGGCTTTCAGGCTTTTTTAACCTTCTTCAATTATATGAAAAAAACATGTAAAAAGTTAAGACTTAGAACAGAGAAATCTGCACATTTTTCGACTCATTCCGGCGTAAAAACCAACCCCGTCCCAACGCCTCAAAATCCCACGCAGGAACGCCTAAACCTTCCGGCAACCAAACGAGGACCATCCCGACCGAATAAAAAAGACGCACAAACTTGGCTTGTCTTGCATGTTCTCTCTTTCTTCACAGCTCCGCTGTGACACCCTGAGACGTGTAAGGCAAGACAAGACACAGCCGCGTTAGCGTCGAAATTGGAATAGTCGCGTAGAAAGGTTCGGGACCAATTAGGCAGGCGCTTCGCCTGCACGGTGTAGGTGAATGATGCGAGATTAGCAATGCTCTCTGTGTCGATCGGCCATGAAAAAAGCGCCCCATTTCTGAGGCACTGTAAAGGCTTTCAAAATCACCAATAACCAATCCCGCTAAAAGGGCATCCCTTGTTCCTCATAGAGTTTCCTAGCGGGCTTTCCTGCGCTTTGCGGTTGTGCTTGCGGTTGCGCGGTTGGCTGAGGGGCTGATTGATATTGTAATTGGGTCAATTGAAGGGCTTCCTTCCGGCGGTTGAATGCCTCCTGTTCTAAGAAAAACAATCGATCGGCTCTTTGTTCTCCTGATTCGATCGCATCCAATTGTTCTACGGCTTCAATCGTCGCCTGGGTCTCAGCGTTGGCAGTTGTGAAAGATTGCAGCTTCGTTAAGTTTGAAGCATTGGCCGTTCTCCGATCGCTTAACCGCTGTTGTAACAATTGCACAACAGGATTATCGGTCGGGCGTTGGTGGTGGTAGGCGATGTCTCCGACTGCGATCGATCGTTCCGCCAATACCAATCCCACTTCTACAGGACGCTGATATTCAACGTAGACGGGGGGCGGGGGCGTGTTTACAGGTGTGGTTTCACCTGCTTTGTTTGGGAAGTTCGATCGCAGTAGTTCACACTGGGCGGGGGATAGCAGGCGTTTACGGTTGTCGATCGGATCGGGTTCTAGAATCAGCTCTAGCTTTCTAATTTTTGCATTGACAGCTTGCACCGTATAGCCAACGCTAACGGCAAATTCAGAAACGGTTTGCATCGTGTTTCCCTAAATTTTCAGAATGGTTTCAGAACGTAATGCTTTGGGGATTCATAAAAGCCTTGATATATCTAGTTTTCAAGGCTTTTAGAATTAGAAAGTGTTTCAGAAAGGTTTCAGAAAGGTTTCAGAAACTAGAAGAATACAAAGAACTTAAACGGCTTTTCTTCAGGTGGGTCAGCTTCGATCGCATCACTTCCGCCACTGCCACCGCTGCTCTTTAGACTTTCCTTTAGTGCAGCTTCTTCACGGCGGATTTGTTCAGCGCGGGTTAGAAACTCGGGTTCGTCGTCGGTATCGTCCACTTGCTCTAAGGCGTCGGCGATCGCGTCGTCGTTTTTGGGTGAGGGTTTGCCAAAAAGCCAATCCCAGACACTATCAACGCCCTTTTCATTTACAAGCTGCTTAGATTCCTTCGCCGATTCTCCAGCGACTCGCCGCACGTCACGATTTCCGTAAGGGTCTTTGTCTTGGAGCGCTCTGGTCGCTCGTTTTTTGGCGATCGCCTGCCGCTGTTGTTCTTCCTCTGCCCAGGTTTCAGGTTTGCCCTTTGGGGTGTAAGTGTAGGTTTTGTCGTTAACTTCCTTAGAGGCTCCCGAAATGCCCGGAGTATCGCACCCTCTCTCATAGCACTCGCGGGCAAAATCCTTATTTTCCTTAACTTGAATATCGCGGACTGACGATACCGCTTTGGGGGTTCTTGCTCGTTTCTTCGCGCCGTCTGATAATGCTCCCATAATTTGCCTCAAATTCTTCCAATGCTTCAGGGTGGGTGTAGTGGCTACTTTGGCCGGGTTCGTAGTTATCAAGCCAGTCTCTAAGGATCTCAGGCTGTAGAAACATGAGTGCTGAAACAATAAGTGGAATTTCTTCCGGTTGTCCGGCGTTCTGAAATTCGACTAGCAAAAGCTCTACAATTTCCTCGCCGTCGTGGTTGAAACCCTCGATCGCCGTCTGTGCTGTCCGTAGAATCCCAACCCATTGCCATGCCTTACGGATGAAGACGATCGCATTCTGAATACGTGATACGAATTGAGTCCAGCGCTGGGTGATGGGTTCCATGGAGCTACGCCTAAAGGGTAAACCTAAGTTTAGAGTGGATATTGTCATGGTGGATTTATTGGTGGTGGTAGTGTAATGGATTTCGGATCTGGCGTCTGTTTGCCGTGGCCGATGACGATCGAAGCTGTTGAACTACTATTGCAATCCGCTCAAATTTAGGCATGATGGTTAGGCTCCGCTTTTAGTAGAGGCTGGGGCTTTGTTGAGATTTCTGAAAACTTTTAACCGGGGTTTCAGAAATCTCTGTTAGAACTTATAACACGAAATTAACTTGACAGGACACAAGACAGGACACAGAATAAAACAGGAGGACAGGACACGAGACAGGACAAAACGTAGCCTTGTAAATCCTTTCCTAATAAGCATCTTGGAGATTTTTAGTGCTGAGTTCGTTGGATAGGACAGGTCATAAGACCAAATTGATTTTTACAGGACAGGATGCAAGACAGGACGCAGGACGGCGGTAAAAATGACGGCAGTTGATAGTTACTCGATCAAGGATTTAGAGCAGAAATACGGGAAAGCCCGAAGCAATATCTATAGCCGAATTAATGGCTTAAAAGAGTTGGGCTATAACCTGGATCCGGCGAAGTTTGGGAAGCAGACGATTTATAGTGCGGATCAGATCCGGGTACTGGATGAACTCGATCGCTATCTTCAGCAGCCTGGGGCATCGATCTCAACGTTTCCCCGTGTCGGTGCTTCGCAAGAATTATCTGTCCTACAGGACAGATCAAATCTGTCTCGTGAGACACAGGACACTTCGCCTTCTCAGAATGATCTGATCCTGATGTCGCTGGGGCAACTGATGCAAAATGCTCAGGCTCCGCAACCGACCGACCCCTTGAAATCTTTGAGGGAACTCCAAGAGGCGGCGGATAATAAGTGGATCTTAGATTCGGCTCAACTGGGTGAGATTCTTGGAAAAAAGTCTCTGCCTACAGAAGATTTCGATCGTGGGGGCTGGCATTTTGAGCGGGTGGGCAAGATTGGGGGACGATCGTCTTGGCGGGTGACGCGATCGGACGGTGAGTAGTTCAGCTTCAATTTTTGATAAATCCTGTGTCCTGTAGTAGGACAGTTGCGAAGTGTTCTACAGGACACAGGACAGTTATCCCACTCAAGGCGATCGCTAAAAATGCACAGGGATTAGCGGTATTTGTATGCACATCGGGAACGAGGTGAGTACCAGCGCGTGGACGAGATTGGGTTACTTTGCAGTTACAGGATTGTTTTTTACCTGCGTTGTATCAGGTGGGGAATAATCGGGCGTTGCTAGAAGTGGGAGATCCCCCAGCCCCCTTGAAATAGCCCTACCTACTTGTGGGGGACCCGATCAATTGGAAACTAGAGCTTGACATTATCAGAGATAGACTGTAATATATCGCTCACGTTGGTTTTTCCCTACTTGTGGGGAAATCAATCGATTGGAAACTAATATGGATGCTTTCTTGCTCCTTTAATTTATATTTATTATGTCTGCTTTAAAAAGAATCAACAAAGATCTGATTGAACTTGGAAGAGATCCATTACCTTTTTGCGAAGCAAGTCCTACGGGTGATAGTATGTTCGAGTGGTACGCGACCATTATGGGACCACTCGGTTCACCCTATGAAGGCGGTCTTTTTTATCTAAGCATCCAATTTCCTACGGATTATCCAAGCAGGGCGCCTAGAGTCAAGTTTACGACTAAGATTTACAATACCAATGTTGATAGTGAAGGCGTCATTGCGTTAGGTGTTTTGCAAGGCACGAGTATTTTGAAAAGCAAATGGGTTCCGACTTTGACCATTAAAAACGTGCTGCAGTCTATTGGCGATTTACTAATTACTCCGAGTTTTGATGAGCTTTGGATTCCTCATCCATGGGAGATGAGGGGCAATATTATTGTTAACAAGAATCTGGATAAGCCTATGACGCTTCCCGAAATAGCTAACGTTTATAACACAGATAGAGCTAAATATGAGGCAACAGCAAAGGAATGGACTAGACAATATGCCAGGTAATACAGCAGTTCCAAATTTAAAAAGTAGCAATTAATACAGACATAAAGGCTTAAAGAAGGGTAGAGAGCATAAGAGCATGAAAACGAAAGATCTCAGTTAAGTAATGCAACAAACAGTCTTAGCAATGTACACACTTTTGTTAAGAAACGTGTGTGGTTGCCCTAGACTGGGATGAAGTCGCCTAGATCGGCTTCGTCGACGTTGGTGACATCGCCTTTGGCGTTGGCCCAATGGAGCTGCTGTTGGCTATCCTGTTGCCATTCTTCATAGGCCCAACGGTCCGAATCATCAATGTTCTTAACAAATTTCAGATTTTCAAGATTCATCGTTTGTCCTTTGTCTGGCTTATTTATCTGCGGTGGTAATTTACCATAACTCACTATTGAAGGCTTGCCGGAGAAGGGCGATCGGACGGTGAGTAGTTCAGCTTCAATTTTTGATAAATCCTGTGTCCTGTAGGACAGTTGCGAAGTGTTCTACAGGACATAGGACAGTAACGCGATCGACCCTTCTTTTAATGGGTTCTGGGATTTGGTCGGGTGGGAAATGGGGATGGGTGGTTGGGGCGATTGGGGTTTGAATGGTACAAAGCGCAGCATAGTAATTTAGTTTTAAGGCTGATTTGGTTGATAAATTCAGTATTTTTACGTAAAATTGCAGAATATTTGGAAAGACTCTGCCTATCACTCCAGTTTGGCTAGATGTACAGAAAATTCCTGACTAATAGACTAATAGCTGTTATGCATTACCCCTGTTAAGGTGATCTTCTGTACTATTTGGTTCTTGAGGAGTCTTACAGTAGATACATGAGGATGCTTGGGATCAAACTTCTTCTTGGTCGTCGGTTTCTTCGGTCCCCTGGTTGATTTATGAAATCGTTTGAGATTGACTTCTTCTGCACAATTGCGCAAAGATTGAACAAATTCGGCGAGACTCATTTGAATAAAGATTCGCCAATCTTCTAGAGGAATTGCAATTTCCATCCCGCGCCAAGTGGATTGAACATCTTCGACAACGTAGTAATTTGACAACTCCGTTTCAATTGTTTCCTTTCCATGGACCTGCTTGAGCGCGGCCCGCACCGTCGAAAGAATGTTGAATGAGACCAAGGCCATACAAAAAACAAACAATGCCGCACGGGGATAACCCAATGTATTCAGTTCACAGTGAAATGTATCGGTTATCACTTGAAACATTGTTTCTACTTTCCATCGTTTTACATATAGTTCCGCAATGGTAGAAGCCACTATCTCAACCGGTGAGTTACTTAAAATTGCAACCTGTTCATCCCCATGACGAGTTGGTTTTTTGAGATGAATCACAACGCGTCTCACCAATACCCCATTCGTTAATTGAATTGTTTGCTCAAACAATGCACCGCTTTCATTGTGACCCACACCTTGCAGAGGGGTAATTTCAGTCCAACCCAGTCTCTGGTGTTCTCGAATTACAAAAAAGGCCTGCTTTCCATGGATTTCTGTTAAGAAATCACTCGTGCAGAAATTCCGGTCGGCAATCCAAACTTGTTTTGCTTGAACCTG
>JAYUEU010000097.1:0-4617 GCA_043739065.1 Synechococcales cyanobacterium
CAACAGGTTTTACAAAGGTTTGGAATTCGCTTTCGATTTGAAATTGGCGATTGACCATGACGGCTCCAATTTCGATAATTTCTCGATGGTGATGGGCAATGCTGTCGCCGCAGGTAGCTTCGAGATCGACAACGAGATAAGCATCAAAAGTAACCATTCTAATTAAGCATTGTAATTTTAGGTCTTGTAGCGTTGGAGTTTTTTGGCGATCGCTCTCTCAATTCTCCTATACTGTTTGTCTGAATGAACAAGCTTTGAACTTAGGAGCGCGGTATGTTGAGTGAAGTGAAGTCGGTCGTGGGTCGTGGGGTTCCGGTGGTGGGGAATGACATTGATACCGATCGGATCATTCCGGCGCGCTTTTTGAAATGTGTCACGTTTGATGGGTTGGGTCAGCATGCCTTTGCCGACGATCGGGAAGCATTGGCGGGTCAACATTCCTTGGATTTACCTCAATATCAAGGGGCCAGCATTCTGGTAGCAAACAACAATTTCGGCTGTGGATCGTCTCGTGAACATGCGCCTCAGGCGATTTCAAAGTGGGGAATTAAGGCAATCATTGGTGAAAGTTTTGCCGAAATCTTCTTTGGTAATTGTATTGCTTTGGGCATTCCTTGTGTGATTGTGACCCACGAAATCTCGACTCAAATTCAAGCTTTAATCACCGAAAATCCGAAGTTGGATATTTGTTTGAATTTGGTGGACATGATCGTGAGTTGTGGGGATTTGGTTGCGACCATTGTGATGAATGAAGGGGCGCGTCAAATGTTTGTAACGGGACATTGGGATGCGACGGGTCAATTGGTGGCTCAAGCCAACGCAACCCGTGCTAAAGCTGAATCATTGCCCTATGTAAAATGGCAGCTTCAAGCACAATAATCGCAATAATGAGGAAGAGCGATCGGACTGAAATAGATCGCTCATTTATATTTTATTCTTCATTCTATTCAGCGGTTGTGGCAATGACTTCAATACAATCTTCTACCGCCGATCGTCCGGTCATAGCCACCACTAGCCGATCGAATGCGTCTTGGTTTTCTTCAATCAATGTCTTGGCTTGAAGTAATGACGATCGTTCCTTTTTGACTGAATCAATACCCGGAATTTGACTCAAAATTAATCGAAATTTCGATCGATCGTCGCCCCCACCTTCCGCTATTGGATATATCAATTGTTCCGCTGCAATACCCGCCATCCATACCGTACAGAACCGATCGAGCCATTGACTTGAAATTCGTCCTGCTCTCAATTCATCATCTAAAATAGACGTATCAAATTGAACTCCGCCTAGCCCTGGAAATCCTTTGCGAATTGCTTCCCAAGCGCTGACTGAATAATCTGTAACAGAAATTCCTAATAGTTGCGCCACCAAAAAATGACCTGCTTCATGGCGAATCACGCGTTCACGATGTAAGGGCGAAAAGCTCGCAATCCAATCTAGAAAAAGGTTTCCGCCTTTGCCCTCCAAACTCAAAACATCCACAGTTGCAAAGATTAGAATGGTTGAGACGGCGATCGCAGGAAAAGCACTGGGAATATTTAGTAATGGACCGAGTAATACGGATAGCGTCATTGTAAAGACACCGATCGCACATAAATTCAATGTCAATTGATTCATTTTATTTATTTTCCCCGTGCTTTAAAGAATGTTTCTAAACTCATACGATCGCCCACAAACCGCCAATGCCAAGGTTCATAGCTGACACCTTGAGCATTATTTTTAGGAAACGATAGTTCAAAATTATATTTAGTCGCATTAGCTTGTAACCATTTGGATGCGGCGGTAGTTTCAAAATCCTGATTCAGATTCGTCGCTGGAGCATTGCCATCGCCTACATCAATTGCATAGCCCGTATGGTGTTCACTGTGGCCTGGTGGTGCGCTGACGCTCGCTCGCTCGGCGACGGATTGCGATCGTTCCTCTTTCACTTCAAAAAAAACGCCTTCCTGTTCCTTAATCGATCGGAACCCCGACAATGGCTCAATTCTCACACCATCTGCGGCTGCGGCTGCCACCATGTCCTTGTAGGCCCGCGCTGCTGACGTGCGTAATCTAATTCCACCATCTGCGCTGACGGACTCTAATTCTTTTTCGGGGGCTTCTGCATAGGCGTAGTGCCCTAATACACGATCGGAATCGGGGCTGGCTGCGGTGCTTGGGGTGGCGGTTACGACGGGTGTTAATGAGTCTTGAAGGGCACGGATGCCTACAATGAGACTCCCAAGACTCACGATCGCTGCGACAACGATCCACCGAGCTGGACGCTTAGAGTTGGGGCGCGTGGCATCTGTTTCCCGAACCGCTTCCGGTAAATCATCAAAGGAAGAGGCCGATAGCTTTTTAGATTTTCCGATTATGGGACGATTCAAGGAAACACTCCTGAAGAGAAATAACAGATCGTTCACAACAAAGCGTGTTAATTTTACGATAAACACGCTTTGACAGCGGCGGCGACGTCTTGTTGTTGGTCTAGGGTCAGTTCTGGGAACATCGGTAACGACAGGACTTCGAGCGCGGCTTTTTCTGAATGGGGAAATTGTCCGGGGTTGTAGCCCGATCGGTAAATTGGCTGGAGATGCAGGGGTAAGGGATAGTAGACATTGCAGAGAACGCCTTTTGATTTTAGATCTTCTCGCAATCGATCGCGGCCACTCTCGCCTTCAATCCGATCCTCAACTCGAATTGTATATTGATTCCAAGTACAGCCTTTCACCGACTGCGGCAGAATAATCCCCTTCACATCACCCAAAAGCTCTTGGTACCGATTGGCAATGGCCCGACGTTGTTCAATCCACTGGTTCAGGTAAGGCAATTTGACGCTGAGAATGGCGGCTTGGATGCCATCAAGACGACTGTTCAGGCCAAATTCTTCATGATAATAGACATCCGTACGCCCGTGATCTCGTAGAACTCGCAGCCGTTTTGCGATCGTAGGGTCATTGGTGGTGATGGCTCCACCGTCTCCGCAAGCCCCCAGATTTTTGGTTGGGTAAAAGCTAAAGCAGCCAATGTGGCCGATGCTTCCCACTTGCCGATCGTTCCATTGAGTCCCACTCGACTGGGCACAGTCTTCAATCACGATCAAATTATGCCGCGTTGCGATCGCCATCAGTGCTGTCATATCTACGGGATGGCCAAAAAGATGGACGGGAATAATCGCCTTAGTTTTTGGAGTAATGGCTGCTTCGATTTGGGACAGATCTAGATTATAGGTAGCAGGATCAATATCTACAAAAATGGGTGTTCCCCCGGCGCTACTCACGGTTTCGGCGGTGGCGATGAAGGTAAACGGTGTAGTGATGACTTCATCATCTTGGGTAATGTCGATCGCCCGTAGTGCCATGTACAGCGCGTCGGTCCCGGAGTTGCAGGCGACACATTTGGAGGTTCCGATATAGGCTGCTAATTGCTGTTCAAAATCTTCAACAAAACGCCCTCCAATATAGCGTCCAGAGGCCAAAACCTGGAGTGCTGCTTGATTGATTTCAGTCCCGATTTGCTCAAATTGTCGGGACAGGTCGAAGGGAGGGATAGTCTTCACTATTCGAGACACCGCTGTAAAAAAACTCTGTCGTCATTGTTTCAATAAAGCGAGTTCCAAGCAAGGGGAAAGTCAATTTCAGCTAAAGAATAATCATTCATGGACGTTTTTGATCGCCCGCCGTCCCTGATCGTTCCCCGCCCCTACTCTGAAAATCTACAACATTCGGACTTAATTCAGCGACCGATCGCTTACTTAATTGGTGGCGTGATCGGTGGTGCGATTGAATGCCCGATCGTACAAGTTCAGGGTTTTCCGCCGCATTTTTACTCGTTGTCATGACGCTAACAATCAACCAGCCCGTCCCGATTAAAAACAACCCACAAGCCCCCGCAAATAGGACTAGCGATAGCCCAATTAGCTCGTTGACTGGCCACACCGATCGTAGAACTAACGCTCCGCAACTTAAGCCCACTATCCAGACTGCTCCACTCAACCAAAATACCGATCGCCGAGTTTGTCGTTGTTGCCTAAACCGCTGATGCCGAGCCGATGACCTACGGTCGGTCGGAGACCATCGTTGAGCTAGGTTGCCTGACCTGAATCTATTTTCCAACATTATCTGATGCATCAATGCCGCACAGAGCATCATTCCACAAGCGCCCAACATCAGGACCGCATTCAGGATGAGTTGAATTAATTGGGTGGTCTGTTCGATCGACATGGGCGAACCTAAAAAATGTAATTTAATAGTTCTATTGTACTATTATCTTGGAATAAGAGCTTGCCGTTTTAATGATTGAGACTTGATCTTCCCCGAAGCAAATTTTTAGATAAAAACAGAGTGGCACCCTGCACGATCGCATTTAAGCCACGAATCGACTGTTGCTCACCAGTTCCTGGAAAGTTTAAAATTCTGAAAAATCGAGAATTGATTCCGATCGTAATTTTTGCCAAACGTACTGATTACACTGGTTTCAAAGTCTATCCGTTGACAAAATTTGGCTCTCCCAGGTCTTCCGTGGAAGGCGCTAATATAACCTGAGTTCGGGTTAATGGAAAGGCTGTAAAGCCCACTCCATGTGTAAAGCAGGCTTTTTAGATTGGTGACAATAAGCAATAAGTCCGCAAATGA